>JAYVSF010000942.1:0-4439 GCA_043775605.1 Myxococcales bacterium | reverse complement strand
CTCGGGTTCGGCCTCGGGTTCGGGTTCGGCCTCGGGTTCGGGTTCGGCCTCGGGTTCGGGTTCGGCCTCGGGTTCGGGTTCGGCCGTGCGCCCGCCCGTCACCCACTGACACCGCGGCTACCGCCGGAAGAACCGGCCGGTGATCTCCTGCAGGGGATCCTGGCCGGTGACGCCGGCCGCGAAGTACACGTCCGGCGTGCGGGTCGCGACGATCGACGCGCTGTAGCCGCGGATCTCGGGGCGCAGCACCCGATCCGCGGGGTAGTGACCGCCGACCGGCAACTCGACCTGATCGCCGGCCGTCGACAGCGCGGTCGTGATCCAGGTGACGTGTAGCGCGCCGGCCTGGTCGAAGAACAGGTGGGGAAAGACGTCGATTTCGCGGTCTGGCCCGCCGTCGCTGATCACCGTCGCGCCGGCGAAGGTCAAGCCGTCACTCGACGTCGCCACCATCGTCTCGGTGGTCGTGGTGTCGAGGATCCGCGGCGGGCTGGGATCGGCCGCGCCGTCGTAGCGCGTCCAGGTCAGCACGTAGGTGCCGTCCGCGCGCCGGGCGACGTCCGGGTAGCTGTCGTGGCTCATTCCGTCGTCGAGGCCGGCCAGCCGGACCGGCGCGCTCCAGGTCGCCCCGGTCCCGACCGTGACGTACAGGTGGCTGCGCCGCTCGGCGAGGTTGCGGCTGCCGTCGGGGTTGCGGGCCACCGCGGCGAAGTAGATCCGGACCTGGCCGCCGCCGGCGTCGGTCACCACCGACGGCAACCAGTCGCCGGGCCCGGTGGTGACCTCGGTTGCGCCGGCGAGGTCCCAGGTCACGCCATCGGCCGAGGTGACATGACGCAAGCGGCTGTCGACGCCGGTACAGGTGAGGTCGGGGTTGCAGCCGGGCGGGGTCAGCACGAAGCGCCACCACGCCAGGTGGACGGTCCCGCCGCGCTCGACCGCGAGGTCGGGATAAAACGACCACTCGACGTCGCGGGTGACCTGGACCGGCGGGTCCCAGCGCCGGCCGTCCCGGCTGCGGGTCACGAACACCTCCTTGTCCTGGCGACCGTCGGGCTGGAGGCCGTTGCGGTTCGAGTACCAGGCGACCAGCAGCGTGCCGTCGTTCAGGGTCGCGATCGACGGATCCTCGTCCTGCCCGCCGGCGTTGCCCGGCCCGAGCACGATCGGCTCGCCGGGTTCGAGCTCCGTCAACGGGTCGCCGTCGGGCGCCGCATCGCCGACGGTGGCGTCGACCACCGCGCCACCGCCGTTGCCGCACCCCCAGGCTGCCACCGCCACCGCCACGGCTCGCCACCTGCGCATCGCACCAGCGTAGCGCGGCCGCCGGGGTGGCTGCCTGGAATACGTGCAACCTCGGCGGCGGTCTAAGGGTCACAACCGAACCACTCCGAGGTCGCCATCACCATGATTCGCACGATCCAGGTCAAGCACGCGCTCCTGGCCAGCGGCTTCGCGGCGCTGGTCGCCACCGCCGTCGGCTTCCTCGTCGCCGAGGCCCAGACCGGGCCCCCGCCGGCGCTGGCCGCCCTGCCCGCGACCGCCGGCATCTCCGACGTCGCCGAGCGGGTCGTCGAGAGCGTGGTCAACATCTCGTCGTCCCAGACCATCGCCGACGGCCCGGCCGCGTTCGATCCGTTCTTCTCCGACCCGTCGTCGCCCGGCTTCGGCCAGGGCTTCGGCGGCGACCCGCGCATGGCCCAGAGCATGGGCTCGGGCGTGCTCGTCAACGCCAGCGGGCGCATCCTGACCAACGCGCACGTCATCCACGGCGCCGACACCATCACCGTGACGCTGCACGACGGCTCGGAGCACGCCGCCAAGCTGGTCGGCGTCGACACCCGGGCTGACCTCGCGGTCCTCCAGCTCCAGGGCAAGCTGCCCGCGCTGCAGCCGCTGCCGTTCGCCGACTCGTCGAAGCTGCGACTGGGCGAGGTCGTGCTCGCGGTCGGCAACCCGTTCGGCGTCGGCCAGGCGGTGACCATGGGCATCGTGTCGGCGACCGGCCGGGCCTCGGTCGGCATCGAGGCCTACGAAGACTTCATCCAGACCGACGCGGCGATCAACCCCGGCAACTCCGGCGGCGCGCTGGTCGACATGCACGGCGAGCTGGTCGGCATCAACACCGCGATCCTGTCGCGCACGGGCGGCTACCAGGGCATCGGCTTCGCGATCCCGAGCTCGATGGCGCGCTCGATCATGGACATGCTGGTCAAGGACGGCCGGGTCTCACGCGGCTATCTCGGCGTGAACCTGGCGCCGCTCGACGACGACAGCGCGGCCAGGCTCAAGCTGCCGGCGCGCTCGGGCGTGCTCCTGGCCGGCATCGGCGACGACACCCCGGCGGCCAAGGCCGGGCTCACCGCCGGTACCGTGGTCACCGCGATCGACGGCCAGGCGGTCACCGATCCCGGCAAGCTGCGCAACCTGGTGGCGACCCTCGGCGCGAAGAAGCAGGTCACGCTGGCGGTGATCCAGGACGGCAGGGCCCGCTCGGTCAAGGTCCAGCTCGGCGAGCTGCCTGACGCCGACCAGGTGGTGCAGCAGGCCCCGTCGCCGCAGGTGCGGCCGATGCCCGGCAAGCAACTGCCCGGCGGCGGCAACTGGCACGGCGAGTCGGTCATCATCCACCCCGACGGTCGGGTCGAGCGCCGCCAGCTGCCCTGAGCATCGCGGCGCTACTTGTCGTAGGTGAACGTGCCGCCGACGAGCCGGTAGATCCGCGGGCCAGCGAAGCAGTCCTCGGGCAGCGGCCCGGCCCGCGCGGTGTGGACCACGCCCATCACCGCCAGCGTGGTGGTCTTGCCGTCGGGGACGTGGGCGATCTCGACGGTGCAGTCGACGGCGTCGGCCTCGTCCTCGACCGCCGCGCCATTGTCGTAGTGGGTGGTCAGCAGGAGCGCTCGATCGAGGGCCCCGCCGGCCATCCGCTCGACCGCCAGCCAATCGTCGCTCGAGCCGCCGTGGCTGGTGCTGCCCCGGCTCTCCAGCTCGTCGACGCCGTCACCGTCGAAGTCGTAGGTCTGGTAGTCGACCAGCCCGCCGCCCTCGGCCCGGTACCAGGGCGCGATCGGCTCGGCCTCGCGTTGGGCCAGCACCGCGCCGTCGGCGGCGGCCAGGACCACCGAGCGCTCCCAGGCCTCGTCCTGGGACACGTCGACCGCCGCCGAGATCGCCCAGCCCGACGCCGGAAAGCGCCCGGAGGTGCAGGACGCTCCGAGCTCCTGGCCGGCTGGCACCGACCACAGCGCGCGGAGCCGGGCCTCGAGCTCGGCCTTCGCCGGACAACGGGTCGGACCCTCGGGGTCGAGCGCATAGCGCACCGTCGGGCTGGACCCGCGGTTCGAGCACGCGACCACCAGGACGCCGACGGTCACCCTTCGCCACATGAGGGGACGATAGCGCGGCCCAAGGTCAGGGGGGCGATGCACGATCGACCGGTGCATGACGAGCGCCTGATCGCCCTCACCGTCGCCGCGGCGACCGCGGTGTTGCTGGCGGTTCTGCGGGTCCGGCGCTGGTGGCGGTCGCGCCGCGCTCGCCGGCGAGCCCGGTGGGCGGTGTCCGGGGAGCGGACAGCCGAGCGCCTGCTGACCCGAGCCGGCTTCGCGATCACCGATCGCCAGGCCGGCCACCGCTGGCTGATCGCCGTCGACGATCAGCCGGTCACCGCCGGCATCCGCTGTGACTACCTGGTCCTGCGCGACGGGATCCGCTGGGTGGCCGAGGTCAAGACCGGCCAGGACGCGCCGCGGCTCGACAACCCGGCGACCCGCCGCCAGCTCCTCGAGTACCAGCTCGCCTACGAGGCGGCCGGCGTGATCCTGGTCGACGCCGACGCCGGCACGGTCCGCGAGGTCCGGTTCGACCTCGGCGCCCTGCTGCCCCCCCGCCCCGCCCCATCGCGCCTGCGCTGGCTGCTCGCCGGCATCGCCCTCGGGGCCGCGATCACCGCCGCCATGCTGGCCTGACGTCCGCTGTCAGTGCACGACGTGGTCGGGAGGTCCCGGAACGGGAGGTCCCAGAACGGCGCCAGCGGAAGGTCCCGGAACGGGGTTGTGTCGCAAGGTCCGGAACGGGGTTGTGTCGCAAGGTCGTGGAAGGTCCCGGAACGGGGTTGTGTCGCAAGGTCGTCGGAGATGCTGGCGATCGGACGCGCGTCGCGGGCGAACCTGCTCGCGGCGGCGCTGGGGCATGACGCTCCTGAAAGCGCGATCCGGCCACGCCGC
The DNA here is from genome assembly GCA_043775605.1 of Myxococcales bacterium. Lineage (GTDB taxonomy): Bacteria > Myxococcota_A > Polyangia > Haliangiales > Haliangiaceae > UBA2376. The sequence continues at coordinate 210 of JAYVSF010000942.1, read as the reverse complement.
GACGGCGCGAGCCAGGGGCTCACGCTGGTGGAGAGAGCGGGATCGGCGGTCAGCAGGCGGGGGCGCGGGCGACGGTGACGCCGGCGAAGCGTTGGAGCCAGTACGTGCCGGCCGGGAAGATGGCGTCGAGGCCGGCGAGCAAGTGCGCGCGGGCGTCCCGGTAGGCAACGAGGAAGTCGCGGTTGCGGCGGAGGGCCTCGATGCGCGCCC
>JAYVSF010000941.1:0-4827 GCA_043775605.1 Myxococcales bacterium | reverse complement strand
CTACGTGATGTGGCGGCCGCGCACCGGGCTGTACCTGCGCGCCGGTCGCTTCTTCCCGGTGTTCGGACTGCGCTCGCAAGATCACACCGCGTACGTGCGGCGCTACCTCGGCTTCGGCACGCTCGAGGAGCCGTACGGGATCGCGGTCGGCACCAAGGGCCCCGCCTGGGAGGCCCACGCGTCGGTGTTCGTGCCGCCGCCGGTGCCGTGGCTGGGCAGCGGGGTCCGCGCCAGCGGGGCGGCGGTCTACGTCGAGCACCGCCTGCTCGACGACACCGCCACGGTCGCGGGCCAGGCCCGGCTCGCGCTCGGCCCCGACGACGGCCGGGCGCTGCTCGGCGTCGTCGGCAAGCGCTGGTTCGAGGCCGCCGGGGTCATGCTCATGGGCGAGCTCGATCTCCAGCGCCAGTGGTTCGACGCCGCGCGCGGCCCGACCCGCTACCAGTTCGCGAGCTACCTCGGCGCCAGCAAGACCGTGATCCACGGCGTGATGGTCGGCGCCGCGCTGCAACGCTGGCAGCCCGACCTGACCCTGCGCTCGTCGCGCGACGCCTTCGAGGTCAACGTCCAGTACTTCCCGCGCGCCCACGTCGAGTTGCACCTGCTCGCCCGCGCCGCCGCGGCCGGCAACAACTTCGACGATCCCGGCCTGCTCACCCTCCTCCAGCTCCACTACTACCTGTGAGGTCACCCGTGCGTGCATCCAGCCTCGCTGTCGCCAGCGCGCTCGCCGCCGGGGCGCTCGTCGGGTGCGACCCGACCGCGCCGGCCAGCCCGAGCTTCCAGGTCGACGTCATGCCGATCCTCGCCGCCAACTGCGTCCGCTGTCACGGCTTCCCGTCGATCGGCGGCGCCCCGCACAACATCCGCTTCGACAGCTACGACCGCATCCAAGTCGGCGTCGATAACGGCAACCCGGTGGTGCGCGACGGGGTCAGCGCCGTCGCCGCTGACTTCGCGGCGCGGCTCGGGAGGATCGTCCCGGTGCGTCCCGAAGGCCCGATGCCGCCGCGGTTCCCCCTCGAGCCCTGGCAGATCGACACCCTGATCAACTGGGCCGGCGGTGCCAACCCGCCGCCGCGCGGCGAACCCCGCCCCGGCAACCAGCTGCCAGTTTTGAAGCTGCTCGAGGTCACCTGGAACGCGAGCGTCGCGACCCAGGCCTACGAGCTCCGCGATCCCGACGGCGACCTGGTGGTCGGCCAGCTCTGCGAGGGCGAGGGCGAGGCCTGCGCGTTCGCGGCGCCGCTGCAGTCGGGCCGTCACCAGGTCGCCGTCGACACGACGCGGTTGACGCCACCGTTCGTGCTTCGGCCCAGGGTCGACGACGGCGCCGGCGTGAACGATCTGCCGACGGTGACCCTGGAGCAGCCGTGATGCGCGGTCTCGACCTCCATCGCGCCGCGGGGCTCGTCCTGGCGCTCGCGGCGCTGGCCGGGTGCGGCGACCCGGTCGATGCGCCGCCGATCGACGACTACCGGTCGTGGAACACCCACTTCGACTTCGTCGGACCCGCGCCCGGCCATGGCGACACCTTCCGCCGGGTCTACGTCAACGCGATCGCCGTCGCCAGCGAGGCGGGCTTCGACGAGTACGACGGCTACGACGACGGCTCGATCTTCGTCAAGGAGGTGTACGATCTCGCCGACGGGCAGCCGGGCGCGCTGCGCGAGATCGCGATCATGCGCCGCATCGCCAGGCCCGATACGGTGCCCAAGAGCGACCCGAGCCGCTGGCTCTTGTCGAGCACCACGACCTTCGGCGGCGAGGAGACCCACTACGACTACTGCTGGGCGCACTGCCACGCTGCCGCGCCCTACAACGGCATCTGGTACGAGTACCGTCACTGACTGTCGCGCTCCTTCAACCACGCGAGGAACGTCGCGAGGTCCCCAGGATCCAGCGGGCCCGACCCGAACTGCCGTCGGTGGCTGCGGACCAGCTCCTCGACGGGCCGCGCGAACTCGACGCCGGGCCACGCCCCGTCGTTGAAGGCGACGACCTAGCAACCGACCGCTGCGACCTGCTCGACGTCGACGCCGGGCTCCAGCTGTTCCGCTACCACCTCGACGAGGCGCTCGCGCTGGAGCGCCCGCACCACCTCGACGCCACTGCCGCGCAAGGATCGGTTCAAGAACGCGGTGTTCGCGGGCAAGCTGAGCTGGCTCCTCGATTCGAAGCCGATCGAGAACCGGGCGGTCCGACGGCCTTCGGATCGGCGGGACGGTTCCTCGCCGACCTGTCGACGCCGTACGGCTGGTACTGCTTGGCGGGCGGCGCGTCGGAGCGGCGGTTCAAGATCGGCTATGGTGCCGGGCTCGACGACTGGGCGGCCGGCAGGTTTCGCCCGCTCGGCACCCCGGTCGGACCCGCCCCGTCGGCCTGCCGCCAGTCATCCTTGACGAACGACACGTGAGCGACGGGCGACCTGGCGACCTGGCGACCGGCTATGGTCCGGGGATGCTTCGGATTGCCACGCTCCTGCTGATCACGGTCGCGCTCACCTCGTCCGCGCAGGCCGAGCCGCTCGAGCTCGAGGCCAACGGGATCACGCTCGACCTGCCCGACGGCAGCGACTGGAAGGCCGCACCGGCGTCGACCGAGCTGGCGCTCGTGCCCGGACCGATCGACACCGTCGGCCGCGTCGACGGCCAGTCCTTCTTCGTGATCAAGACCCGGGGCAGCTGCGCCGCGGTCATCTTCGGCATGTACGCGAACCAGCTGCGGCCGGCGGAGTCGGACGCCGCGACCAGCGAGCAGCGCTCGCACGGCTGGGTCACGTACGCGACGCCGGTCGGGACCATCGCGTGTACCGATCGCGACGAGCTCACCCGGTCGGTGACGGTGATCGCGCCCGGCGACGCGGCCAACGACCTCGCGACGCTGCGAATCCTGCTCGACGCGGTCGGCAGCGAGCACTGGGGCGCGCGGTACGGCGAGACCACCTGGGCGAAGCCGGCCGTGGTCGCCGATCCGGTGCGGCCGCCCGGGTCCCTCCCGCCGCTGCGCCTGGTCGGTCGCTTCTACCTCGAGCTGCTCACGCTGCGCCCCACCGACACCGCGCTCGCGACCCACTATGGCGCCCGGTTCGGCGGCGACATCGCTGTCCCGCTCGGGCGCGGCTGGCTGACCCCGATGCTCGGCCTCGGCATGGCCGGCGGCGGGCTCGACGGCAACCACGTCGACTTCCGCACCGCGCTCGGGTTCGGCGTGGTGACGGGGCCGTTCGTCCTCGCCGGCTTCGGCACCGCCGGCATCGATCGTGTCGGCCCCGGTGACGCCCACCTCGGCTTCGACCCCTACCTCGGTGTCGAAGGACTGGCGCGGATCAAGCTCGGTCCGATCGGCTTCGCGGGCGCGGTGCTGTGGAGTCCGGACCAGACCCGGATGTGGGCGGCGTTCGTGCCCCGGCTCGGCGGCCGCGCTGTCACCCTCGGCATCGAGTCGATCCGCTTCCAGCCCGCCGCCACCTCCACCGCCGGCCGCCTGCTGGGCCTCTTCGTCGGCCTGAGCCCCTGACAGGATGGTCCTCATGGCATTGCACAGTTCCTCACAGGGTTGGTCCGCACCCGTGCGCGTCGCGGCCGCCACCAGCGTCGTCGCCGCGAGCGTGCTCGCCGTCGGCACGGCGCACGCGCGACCCGCGCCCCGGGTCGGCCAGCCGGCCGCCGTCGTCGAGCTCGACCCGGCCGTGGTGCGCAAGGCCGTTACCGACGGTCCTTCCTGCAGCAGTGCGACCTGCGCGGTGCAATCCTCGACCACGCAGACCTCGTGCGGGCGCTCGCGCACGGCGCGCGGTTGACCGGCGCCAGCTTGCGCGCCGCCAATCTGGCACGCGCCGAGCTCGATGAGGCCGATCTCGTCGGCGTTGATGGTGCGGGCGTCAGGCTCGTCCGGGCGCGGCTGGCGCGGGCCAACATGGAAGGTGCAAGCCTCCGCGGTGCCGACCTGTTCCACGCGACCTGCATCGGTGCCTCCTTGCGCAACGCTGACCTCACGGGTGCCAACCTCGCATCTGCGCGGTTGGGTGGCGCCGATCTATCTGGAGCGAATCTGACCGGCGCCGTGCTTGATGACGCATGGATCGACGAGGACACCAAGTTGCTCGGCGCCCGACTCGACGGCGTGCGAGTTGCTCGCCTGTACGACGGCGATCACCTCGTCGACGGCGACGCCGCGCTCGCCCGCCTTCAGGCACGGGCCAGGAGCTGACGACCGTGTCGCCAACGGTTTCGTTGGGACACTTCCAGCGGTGACGCCGAAGCCCGGGCCCCGCGGTCGGCGAGTCGCCTGCCACTCGCGCTAGAAGTGCGACGTCGGCAGCAGATCGTGCCCGAACCCATCCGAGAACGTGCGGTGGCGCTTGTTTGATCCGACCAGGCCGGCGCGTGCCTGCGCCTGCTCGACAGCGTCGTCCGCACGCTCGAGACCGCCCTCGCCGAGCCCCGCCGCTTCGGCATGGCCAAGGCGTTGGTCATGGCCGGTCGCGAGGCCGGCTTCGACATGACCACCACGGCGTCGAGGCCTGGATGCGGTCCGTGCAGGCCAACGGATTGCCGACGTCGGTCCGGATCCCGGGCGTCACCGGCGCGCCCCAGGCCTGCCGCCCCGTCGCCGCGAGGCGATGAAGAAGCCGAGGACCATGATCGCGCGGACGCCTCGCAAAGCGGAGCCGGTAGCGCGCGTCAGGCTGCGCCGCATCACCTCTTGGTCCTCCCATTCCTCGTCGGTCAGTTCAGGTCACGCTGGTCGCCTTGTTCACCCGCGGCCATGCCATCGGCGCCGCCGCACGCCTTGGCCCAGCTCCGGCCGAGGCGGACGTCTTCG
>JAYVSF010000940.1:0-9432 GCA_043775605.1 Myxococcales bacterium | reverse complement strand
GTGGACGGTCGAGAACACGAAGTGACCGGTGAGCGACGCGGTGATCGCGATCTCGGCGGTCTCGCGATCGCGGATCTCGCCGACCATGATCACGTCGGGATCGTGGCGCAAGAACGAGCGCAGGCCGGTGGCGAAGGTCAGGTCGATCTTGGGATTGACCTGGGTCTGGCTGATGCCTTCGAGCTGGTACTCGACCGGATCCTCGACAGTGAGGATGTTCTGATCGGGCGAGTTGATCTCCGACAGGCAGGCGTACAGCGTGGTGGTCTTGCCCGAGCCGGTCGGGCCGGTGACCAGCAAGATGCCGTGCGGCCGCTTGATGATGGCGCGGACGACCTCGAGGGTGTCGGCAGCCATGCCGACGTCGGCGAGGCCGAGCAACACCGAGCTGCGGTCGAGCAGACGAATCGTGACCCGCTCGCCGCCGGCGGTCGGCACGGTCGCGACGCGCATGTCGACGTCCTTGCCGGCGATCTTGCGGCGGATGCGGCCGTCCTGCGGCAGGCGCTTCTCGGCGATGTTGAGCCCGGCCATGATCTTGACGCGGGCCAGGATCGACGCCAGGAACTTGCGGGGCGCGCGCTTGGCCTCGCGCAGGGCGCCGTCGATCCGGTAGCGGACCATGACGTCCTTCTCGCCCGGCTCGATGTGGATATCCGAGGCCCGCTCCTTGACCGCCTGGAACATCAGCGAGTTGACCCAGCGGATGATCGGCGCCTCGTCGTTGAGATCGAGGATGTCGACCAGCTCCTCGGCCTGACCGAACTCGTCCTCGCTATCGTTCTTCTTGTTGTCGTGATCGAGCTCGGCGCCCTGGCGCAGCCGGCCGTAGGCCTTGTTGATGTGATCGACGATGCGGCCGGGCGCGACCACCACCGGATCGACCGAGGCCGCGAGCATGACCGCGACATCGTCGACGATGTCGAGCGCGGTGGGGTCGGCGATCGCGACCCGGACCCGGCCGGTCTCGGGGTTGCGGTCGAGCGGCAGGACCTTGTGCTGCTTGGCGAAGTTGATCGGCAGCGTCTCGATCAGGTCGGCCGCGATGTCCTCGGCCCGCGGCAGCTCGCGCAGCGCCGGCATCTCGGCCTGGACCGCGAGCCCGAACGCCAGCTGATCCTCGTCGACCAGCCGCAGCTTCAGCAGGACCTCGCCGAGCAGGCCGCCCTCCTCCTTCTGCTTGGCCAGCGCCCGCTCGAGCGCGGCCGGCGTGAGCCCGGCCTCGCGGACCAGGATCTCGCCGAGCAGCGCCGGCCAGGCCAGGGCGTAGCCGGGGGCGGTCACGGCCTCGCCGCTCCAGAGATCGGGGCCGGCCCGGTGGGCGCGGGGGGCGCCGGCGGGATCGGGGCGGTGCCGTCGTCGAGGCCGTCGGCGGCGCCGGGCACGCCGTACGTGATCGGACCGTCGGGGATCACCGGCGGCCGCTCCTCGAGCGCCTTCAACACGTCGCGGTCGCGCTGGATCACCAGCACCTGGCGGTTGATCTCCTCGACCAGGCCGCGCTTGCGCCGGTAGTCGGTCTTGGGCAGGAACTCGGCCTTGTCGAGGTTGACGAAGGCGCGCAGGAACTCGTTACGCTCGCGCAACTTGCGCTCGAGGATCGCCTGGAGATCGAGCTGGTCGTTGATGACGTAGGGCGTGAGCAGGACCAGCAGGTTGGTCTTCTTCTTTTCGCGCTTGGTGTACTTGAACAGGTAGCCGAGCAGCGGGATGTCGCCGAGCAGCGGCACCTTCGTCTCGCTGTAGCTGGTGCGGTCGGAGATCAGGCCGCCGATAACGATGCTCTGCTGATCGCGGACCACGACCACGGTCTTGATCTTGCGCTTGGTCCAGGTCGGGCCGAGCTGCGGGTCCTTGTCGCCGACGTCCTGGATCTCCTGTTCGATCTTGAGCCGGACCATGTCCCCGGAGTTGATCGCCGGCGTGATCTTCATCGACAGCTGGATGTCCTGACGCTGGATCGACAGGCTGCCGAGACCGGGCACGCCGCCGCCGGCGCCGCCGAGGCTGAAGGTGACGCCGCCCTGGTACGGGATGTTCTGGCCGACCGAGATCTCGGCCTCCTCGTTGTTGGTCGCCAGGATGTGCGGCGACGACAGCACGTTGACGTTGGACGACTTGGCCAGGGCCTGGAACAGCACCGCGTACGACGGGATGGTCGCGCCGATGAGCTGGTCGGACTGCGGCAGCAGCGGCCCGATCAGGCCGCCGATGAGGCCGGTGGCCGAGGCCAGGCTGGTGGGATCGACGCTCTTGAGGTCCGAGCCCTGCACGCCGCCGAGCAGGACGCCGTCGTTGCCGCCGTTGAGCGGCAGGCCGCCGTGGAAGCTGGAGCCGAGGTCGAGGCCGTTGCCGATGTTGAGCTCGAGGATCACGGCCTCGATGAAGACCTGGCGGCGGGGGGTGTCGAGGTCGGCGACCACCTCGCGCAGGGCCTGGAAGTCGCGGGCCGAGGCCAGCACCACCAGCGAGTTGGTGGGCGCGTCGTGGGTGATGCGGACCTGGCCCTCGAACGCGGCGCCGCCGCCGGGGCCGACGACGTTGTCGACCTGACCGCGCGCGGGCACGCCGCCAGCGCGGCGCGGGTTCTGGTTGTTGGCGCCGGCGCCCGACAGCGCGCCGTTGAGGGTCCCGGCCAGCTCCTCGGCCTGCGCGTTCTCGAGCCGGTAGACGTGGATCGAGCCGGCGCTGGTGGTCGCGATCTCGACGTCGAGCCGATCGACCAGGCCCTTGACCCGCAGGTAGCCGGCCTCGGACGCCAGCAGGATGAGCGTGTTCGAGCGCTCGTCGGCCAGGATCTTCGACGGCACCGCGGCCGCGACCGACGTGCTGTCGGGTTCGCCGCCGCCGGGGCCGGCGCTGCCCTTCCCGAACGTGCCCATGCCGCCCTGGTTCTGGTTCTGGCCGACGCCGAGGATCTCGGCCAGCTTCTGCTGCAGCGTCACCGCGTCGGCGTACTTGACCTGGATCGTGTAGATGCCCTCGCCGTTGCCCGGGCGATCGAGCTCCTTGGTCAGCGTGATCATGTCGCGGATGTTGGAGCCGTAGTCGGTGATGATCAGGACGCCGGCGCGGGCCACCGGCTGGATCGCGCCGATCGGCGACTTGACCACCATCAGGGCGTTGGCCAGGTCCTCGGCCGGGATGTTGGTCGGCCGCAGGATCAGGCGGACGACGTCGTCGGCGTCGGCCGGCGTGCCCCGGCGCAGGATCGGCACGGTCTCGCCCTTGGCGTTGCCGGCCTCGACCACCCGCAGCACGTTGCCCTTGGGCACTACCGCCAGGCCCATCGTCGACAAGCTGACCAGGAACAGGCGATAGGCCTGCTGGGCGCTCATCTTGTTGGGCGCGATGATGGTCAGCTTCTTCGAGCGCTGGAGGATGCTCGACTCGTAGATGAAGTTCTTGCAGGTGAAGCCCATCGCCCACGACAGCAGATCCTTGAGCTCGGTCTCGGGCCGCAAGGTCACCGAGATCGGGCCGCGGGCCTTGCCGCAGCTGTAGAGCTGGGGATCGTCGTCGCCCGGGGGCTTGTCGCCGGGCGCGGGCTGAGCGAAGGCGAGCGACGCAGGCGGCACGGTCTGGGCGAGGACCACGGCGGCCGCCACGGCGGCGGCCAGCGAACGAAGCGAACGACGTGACCAGGATGAGATCATGGAGGGGGTCTCTAGCGGATCGTGTAGTTGAGGGTGACCGGCTTGCCCCGGCGGGTGATGTTGACCTGGAGGCTGCCGGCGTCGCGCAGCTTGCCGTAGACCTCCATCGCCTTGTCCATCGAGTTGAGATCGAACCCGTTGATGGCGTGGATGGTGTCGCCGTTCGCGAAGCCGAGCTTGGCGAAGACCGAGCTGGGCCGGACCGCGTACAGGCGGAAGCCGTCGGCCTCGCCGTTCTTCGACGACGGCATGACCCGGGCGCCCTTGGCGATCGCCATCGGGTTCATCAGCACCTTGTCGACCAGCGAGCGATCGATCTCGTAGGTGCTGTCGTCGATCTTGCGGACCCCGGCGTCGATCGAGGCGGTGAGATCGCCGTCGGCGCCCGCGCCCGGATCGGCCACGGCGGCGACCGCGGCCACCGGCGGCGGCGGCGGCGGGGCCTCGCCGAGCAGCGAGATCCGCTCGGTGCGCTTGGTGCCCTCGTTGTGGAAGTCGACGTACTTGTGGTGGACCGCGATGATCGGCCCGGCGCCGGGGATGTCGTGGCCGATCCAGTACGCGCCCTGCATCTGGTTGGCGGTGTTGAGGATGAAGGCGTGGGAGTCGCGATCGGCGTAGCGGCCGGACGCGACGTGGGTCGCGATCAGCTGCAGCGGCAGCGCGGTCAGGGTCACGATCGACGGATCGATCGGCGCGTTCGGGGTCGCGACCTCGACCACCGGCGGCAGGCAGTCGGAGCAGAACATGTTGCGATCGATGACGCCCTGGCCGTCCTTGCTGCGGTTGGCCGCCGCGACGCCCGGGGCCGCCACCGGCCGCTGGACCCGCGGCCCGTGCTTGGCGTCGGTGAGGAGCTTGTCCTCGGCGACGTGGTTGACCAGCTTGGCGGCGAACGCCGCGCTGCCGGCGACCGAGAGGGCGATGACCACCCAGAAGTAGCGCTTCACCATCTCCTGCATCACGCACCTCCAGGCCGGACATCGCCGGCGCCGTCGTCGGGGTTGCGGTCGTCGAGTTCGGGGGCGTCGCCGTCGGGATCGACGCCGTCGCCAGGGTCGCTGCCGTCGGGCGGCTCGGGTTCGCCCGGCTCGCCCACCGCCTCGAGCCGGCGGTAGATGGTCCGGGTCGCGATGCCGAGCAGCTTGGCGGTCAGCCGCTTGTCGCCGCGGGTGTGGCGCAGGGTCTCGCGGATGACCCGCATCTCGATGTCGGCCAGCGGCGTGCCGATCGCGAAGGTCATGGCCGGGGCGCCGGCCGAGGCCGCGTCGCGGATCTCGCGGGGCAGCGCGTCCTCGTCGAGCGGCGCGGGCAGGCTCGCCCGGGTCAGCACCACCGCCCGCTCGATCGCGTTCTCGAGCTCGCGGACGTTGCCGGGCCACGGGTAGTCGACCAGCCGGGCCATCGCCGCGGCGGTGCAGCCGGTGATGCTCTTGCCGTTCTTCTCGGCGTAGAGCTGGATGAAGTGCTGGGTGAGCAGCGTGATGTCCTCGCGCCGGTCGCGCAGCGTCGGCACGTGGATCGGGATCACGTTGAGCCGGTAGAACAGGTCCTCGCGGAAGCGACCGGCCCGGACCTCCTCGGCGAGATCGACGTTGGTGGCCGCGATCAGGCGGAGGTCGACCTTGCGCGGCCGGCCGCCGGCGCCGAGCCGCTCGATCTCGCCCTCCTGCAGGACCCGCAGCAGCTTGACCTGGACGTGGCGCGAGATCTCGCCGATCTCGTCGAGGAACAGGGTGCCACCGTGGGCGGCCTCGAACCGGCCCTCGCGGGTCGCAGTGGCGCCGGTGAACGCGCCGCGCTCGTAGCCGAACAGCTCGGCCTCGAGGATCGACTCGGGGATGGCGGCGCAGTTGATGGCGACGAACGGGCTGCGGGCGCGGGTGCTGTTGTCGTGCAGCGCGCGGGCCAGCAGCTCCTTGCCGGTGCCGCTCTCGCCGAGCAGCATGACCGTGGCCTCGCTGGGCGCGGCCTGGTGGACGATGTCCATGGTCCGGCGCCACGGCAGCGAGGTGCCGATGATCGACCGCTTGCGCCGCTCGTTGAGCTGGGCCTTGAGCGCGCGGTTCTCGGTGATGAGCGACTGCTTGTCGAGCGCGTTGCGCACCACGCGAACGACGTGGGCGCGCTTGAGCGGCTTGGCCACGAAGTCGTAGGCGCCCTCCTTCATCGCGTCGACCGCGGTCTCGACCGTGCCGTAGGCGGTCATCAGGACCACCTCGGTCTCGGGCGCGACGGTCTTGGCCGCGCGCAGCAGATCCATGCCGCTGGTGCCCGGCATCATCAGATCGGACAGCAGCACGCCGACCCGGTGGCGGCGGAGCAGCTCGAGGCCGGCGTTGCCGTTGGTGGCGGTGAGGACGGTGAAGCCCTCGCGCCGGAAGATCTTGTCGAGCGACTCGACGATGCCGGGCTCGTCGTCGACGACCAGCACGACCCGCGCGGGATCGCCGCTGGTCGGGCGCTCGCTGCCCGGCGCGCTGCGCGGTGCCGACGAGCCGGCACCGGCGTCGCCGCTGCGGCCATCGCCCTCGGCTTCCCGGCTGGGCTCGGCGGCGCCGGCCCAGGCGCGGCGGGGCACGCCGCCGGGATGACGCATCACGCCAGACCGTCCGAGGACGGACGGGCGCTCGGCCGACGGGCTCGTCGGCGGGAGCGGAGTGAGGGTGCGGGCTGGGAGCATGGAGCCTCGGGTGGCTGACACTACAAGTGCGGTGCCAGTTCCAAGCATTCCAAGCTGCCGGATTTACTTGGCCTCCGCCCCGCGTCCGCGGGTCCGGCCTGCCACCATGACACGTCGCCGCCCCCCGATTGCCAGAATGTCACGGTCGCCTCGGCGCCGCCCTACTTCCATCGAGCCACGCAAACGGCGGTACGCTCAGCCAATGCAGTGGGAGGCAGTCATGCGAGTCCTGGCCGCCTTCGAGACCATCAGGATGCCGCGCGCCTGGCGGAGGCGTTCGCACTGACTGAAGAAGGATCCAGCATGAGCGTCCAGCGGTTCCGCAACGACCCGAGATCGTCGTTGATCTGGGACGGATACACGGTGCCGGTGGCGACCAGGTCGTCGTCGAGAGGGAACACCTGGATCGACGAGCCCGTGATCAGCGGCCCCCTCCTGCGCGCTGCCGCGGGCGCGGACGCGGACGTCGTGACTGCATCATGGCGTTTGGTGACCGGCGAGCTGCGTGATGTTCACTCGGGCCTCCAAGTGGCCGAGCCGGGTTCAGAGCTTGGTCTGGAGGCGGTCGGCGCGCGTGGCGAGGCGCTCGCGGCGGACCAGGTCGCCCTGACGCGGCACGGTGACCTTGAAGCGGGTGCCGCCGCCAACCTTGGTGTCGACCTCGATGGTGCCGGCGTGGCGCTCGACCAGCTCGTGGACGATGGCGAGGCCGAGGCCGGTGCCCTCGCCGACGTCTTTGGTGGTGAAGAACGGATCGAAGATGCGGGGCTCGACGTCGGGCGGGATGCCGGGGCCGTTGTCGCCGATCGTCACGACGACGTGATCGCTGTCGAGAGTTGTGACGACCGTGATCACCGGGTTGTCGCGGCCGGCCAGGGCCTGGATGGCGTTGGTCAGGAGGTTCATGAAGACCTGGCTGAGCTGGCCGGCGTGGCCCCGGACGCGGCCGACCTCGCCGTACCTGCGCTCGACGGTGATGTTGCCGCGCAGGCTGTGACGGAGCAGCTCGAGCGAGTCGTCGAGGCTGCGGTTGAGATCGAACTCGACCACCTTGTCGTCGTCGGTGCGCGAGTAGTTGTGCAGCGCGCTGACGATCGCCTTGGTCCGCTGCGCGCCGCGCTGGACCACGCGGACCATGTCGCGGATCTCGAGCGCGGCCTCGCGCCGGGCGTCGGCGTCGGCGGTGTCGAGCTCGGCGATCGCCTCCTCGAGCGGGCCGACGGTGTTGACGATCGCGTTGACCGGGTTGTTGATCTCGTGGGCGATGCCGGCGACCAGCTGGCCGATCGACGCCATCTTCTCGGAGCGGACGAGCTGGGTCCGGGTCCGGGTCAGGGTGTCGAGGGTCTCGGCCAGCTCCTTGTTCTTCTTGGCCAGGTCGGCGGTGCGGCGCTGGACGGCGCGCTCGAGGTCGAGGTTGACCTCCTCGGTCGAGCGCAGCTTGTCGCGCAGGGCCCGGCGCATGTCCTCGAGCGCGAAGGTCAGGCGGCCGATCTCGTCGCCGTCGCCGCCCGAGGTCACCGGCTCGGTCAGCTCGCCCTTGGCCATGGCGTCGGCGCGCTGCTCGAGGCGGCGGATCGGCCCGACGAACTGGGCGACGGTGGCGACGACGATGCCGGCGCAGGCGCCGAACAGGATGATGAAGAAGACCAGCAGCTCGCGCAGCGGCTTGGCCAGCGACTGACCGCGGCCGCGGTAGTCGGGGTAGAGCACCGCGATCGAGCCGAGATCGAGCCGCTGGCCGCGCCAGGTGACAGCGAGGCGGCTGGCGTTACCGGCGAGCTCGGCCGGCCCGATGCTGAGCCGGGTGCCGCCGCCGCGCCGGATGATGGCGGCCTGGTACCAGGTCAGGGCCGGCGCGCCCATCGGCCCGCCGCCGACCGCGACCACCGCGGAGCCGGGCCGGCCGTCGACGTCGTCGAGGTAGTAGACCACCGCCGAGGCCTCGGGGTTGTGGGTCGCGAGCTCGCGCACGGTGGTCTGGACCAGGATCGAGGTCGGCGGCTCGGGCGACGCCGCGACCGCGGCCTGGACCTCCGATCGGACCCAGGCCAGGCCGATGCTGGCCTGGCGCGCGGCCGCCTCCGACGCCAGCTTCTTGTACTGGACGAAGCCCCATAGCAGCGCCATGCCGCAGGCCAGGACCACGACGCCGCCGAACGACACCATCAGCTTGGACCGCAGCCCGAGCGACGGCGCCACCGCCCGCACCGGGATGCGATAGCGGACCGTCAGCTCGGCCAGCACCGGCCGCAGGCGGTCGCGGTGGCCGAGGGTCTCGTAGATCGCGGCGGCCAGCGCCACCACCAGCAGGGCGAGGCCGCTGATCACGGTGTCGTCGAACTCGAGCCCGACCCACCAGCGGACGATGACGCCGGTGATCACCGCGATCACCAGCCACACGCCGAGGCCGATCAGCGCGAGCCGATAGGGCAACGCCTGCGACTGGCGATAGACCTGGGTCGCGCTGCCGGGATCGTTGCCGTCGCCGTCGGCCTGGAGGTAGCGGGTCAGCGGCCGGGTCAGGCGATGGGCGATCAGCGCCCAGCCGCACCAGCCGAGCGCGGCGGCCGGCGGCAGGTAGGTCTCGATCGCGAGGTATTCGGCGTGGGTGGTCGGGACCAGGAAGTAGAGGAAGGCGGCGTGGGCGATGAGCGCGGTCGAGGCCACGACCAGCGACCACAGCGTGAGCGCGCGGCCGTGATCGATCGGGCGACCGCGCAGGGTGCCGTCGCCGACGAAGAGGCGGGCGCGGACGCCGGCCAGGATGCGACCCAGCCAGAGCGCGCGGGCGCCGGCGATCGGCGCGGCGTGGAGGCCGGCCAGCGCCGCCATCGACAGCGCTTGCTCCGAGGTCCAGCCCTGGTAGCGGGCGAGGAAGGTGCCGACCGCGAGCGCGCCGCCGACCCACAAGGAGGTGCGGACCAGGAACGCCCGCAGCGGCGTGCGCAGGGTGGCGCGGTAGCCGCGGACCAGGAGGCTGCGCTGGCTGCGGATCGCGCGCCGGCGGGCGGCGACGCAGGCGCGGATCGGCATCAGCCAGGCCACGATCGCGACCAGCCAGACCAGGGTCGCGCCGATCGCGACCGGGAC
>JAYVSF010000939.1:0-3053 GCA_043775605.1 Myxococcales bacterium | reverse complement strand
CCGCGCCGAGTTCCCGTTTGTGAAGCGGTTGGTCTTTCCACCCGACCCCGGGGGCTCTCGCATCTCGTTCGCGGTGGAGGACGACCGCTTCCCGGGGCGGCGGATTCATGCATCGGAGATGTCCGACGGCATGATCGCCTTTCTGTGCCTGCTGGCGCTGATCGCGCACCCGTATCAACTTGGCGTGCTGGCGCTGGATGAACCCGATGCCCACCTGCACCCATCAGCGGTGCGGCGTCTGCTCGCGTTCGCCGGTGCCAAGCACGACCATCGGCGCTTGATCGTCGTCACCCACTCCAACGCCATCCTCGATGAGCTCGCCGACCCGGCGGCGTCGATCCGCGTCGTCGAGGCGACAGCGACCGGCGCGCGGATCCGCAAGCTCGATCCGGAGGCGCTCGCAGCATGGCGCAAGGACTATTCGCTGTCGGACTTGCGGCGGACGGGGCTGCTCGATCCGTCGAACAGCGACTACGGATCGAGCGAATGACCAGGGTGCTGGTGGTGTGGGAGGACGCCGAGTGGAAAGTCCTCGGCGCCCTGATGAAGCGGATCGTCCAGGTGACGGCGCCGCCGGCGACGGTGCAATACCCGGCAGTCCTCGGTCACACCGTCGAGGGCAACGGTCGCTTCGCGCACTACGTCGAGAGCACGTGGCCGCGGGTGCGCTCCGGCGGCCTGGTGCTCGACAAGGGCCCGATCGATCATCTGGTCTGCGTGATCGACGGCGATCGTGCACACGAGCTGGTAGCGGCGATCTCGAAGCCACCGAAGGATGCGGCGACGGTTGGCGCCTGGCACCTGCAGGCGGAGGCGGCGTGGACGACTTGGCTCCGGCAGCGGTGCGCCGCTGCTGGACCACCATCGACGACTGTGCACGGCGTGGTGCTGCGATGGGCCAAGGAGTCCGTGTTGCTAGCCGGCTACGACCAACCCGCCCTCGCCGCTCACCTCGAGATCGAGCCTGACCATCCCGACGTCGTGGCGGCCCTGCGTGACGACTGCACGCCGGATCCCCGGACCGTCGCCGACGCGGCCTTCGTCGACACGTTCCGTCAGCCGCTGCGCTGTACCGACCTGCTGGGCAAGGCCCGCAAGCTCCCGCCGATCGACAAGAACGCGCCCGAAATCGACGACGCGATCCGGGACCTGACCCGTCAGAGCCTGTCGATCGTGCGCGCTCGCGTGCCCGACCTCGCGCGCCTCGCCACGCTGACCTGGACGTTGCACGCGCCATCCCCGACGCCGTGATGCGAGCAGATCAGGGGATCGGGATCTCGATCGCGGGCAGGCGGAAGATCAGGTAGGCGCGGAAGGTGTTGGTGCCGGTCGAGTGGAACGGGTCGGCGATGCCGCCGGGGTTGAACCACATCCAGTGGGCGGCGTGGTCGATGCCGTTGGGCTGATCGACGCAGGTCGGTGGGAAGCTGCCGCCGGCCGCGGCGTCGTTGGCCTCGCCGATCGCGACGGTGCCGATCGCGTTGGCGGTCACGGGCCCCATGCGGTTGACCCAACCGGCGCTGGTGGTCGCGCGCGCGCCGGTGCCGGCGGTACAGAGCGCGATCTGGGCGTTGACCTCGGCCTGGGTCGGGCCGACCTGGCTGTTCTGTAGGTTCACGCCGGTGGCGCACACCTCCCAGGCGTCGTCGCCGGTGTAGAGCGCCGCGGCGCCGCGCTTGAACTGGCCGAGCACGCCCTGGGTGACCGAGAGGTCGTCCCACGACACCACGTACAGGTACGCCGTGTCGGGCGCCGACGCGGCCGGCACCGTGTAGGTCTCCGGGCCCTCGCCGCAGTTGAAGATCTGGCCAGCGGTCTGGGCCCGGCTGCCCTGGATGTAGGTCGTGACGCTGGCGGCGTCGCCGTAGCCAAAGCTGTAGGCGTTGTCGGCGGTGATGGTGACGGTGACGTCGGGCGGCGGCGGCGCGTCGGGGCTGTCGATCGCGATCGCGTCGATCGGGCGGGCGTCGATCGTGGCCGCGTCGGTGGGGTCGTCGCCCCCGCTGTTGGGGCCGCAGGCGCCGGCAAGCACGAGGGCCAGGCCGCCGGCCAGCACACGGATCGGAGTGGTCATCGAGCCATCGTGCGCGAGCGCGGTCCGGGCTTCAAGCCCCGTTCAAGCCCGACCATCGGTGCCCGGCGGCGGCGCGCCGAGGCCGACGAACGCCGCGATGCGCGCGTCGGCGTGATCCTCGAGGTGATCGCGGCCGGCGGCGTAGACCCGGGCCTTGTCGAGGTTAGTGACCACGAGGTCGGCGCCGATCATCGTCAGGATGAGGACGTTGGTCTCGAACTTGAGCACGGTGGTGACCACGTCGGTCCAGCGCAGGTGCAGCAAGCGGGTCAGGCCGCCGAGCGCGGTGATGATGCACACCGCCGACGTGATCATCACGGCCAGGTAGATCGTGCGCGCCCGCTTGATCGCGTGGAGCGCGTCGGCGTCGCCCAGCGGCCGCGCCAGCGCGAACCCGGCCCGGCACAGCATGACCTGACCGACGACCACGCCGAGGATGCCGACGATGAACCAGCCGTTGCCGGTGAACTGGTAGGGCACGATCAGGATGACGTAGACGAACAGCGCGTAGAGCGGCGCCGCCATCGCGATCAGCCAGCCGGGCGCCGACGAGCCCGGGAACAGGAGCTTGATCACCATCGACGACCGGATCAGCCCGGGCATGAGCGAGATGACCTTGGGTGCGAGCTGCAGCATCGCCAGCATCGCGAACACGAACGGCTGCAGCGCCTTCTTGTAGACGCCGTCGACGCCCATCGCGAGCCAGGCCTCCTTGGTCGTCAACTGCCGGGCGATGCCCTCGAACACCCAGCGCAGCGGGTAGATGAAGACCACGAACGGCGTGAGCAGGAAGACCAGCCAGCCGTAGAACAGGACCTTGCGCTGGCGCCGCCAGTTGGCCCACTGCCGGAGCTGGTTCCAGCAGATCGCGAGAAACAGGGCCTCGGCCAGCGCCGGCCCGAGCTTGACCATGCGGATCTGCCAGACGACGTCGCCGAGCTTGATGGCGTCGCCGAGGCCGATCACGGTGAGCGGGACC
>JAYVSF010000938.1:0-5471 GCA_043775605.1 Myxococcales bacterium | reverse complement strand
CAGGACCTCGACGAACGCCGGGAAGTTGCCGGCCAGCTCGCGGTAGACGTCGTTGAGCGTGCCACCCAGGTGGCCGGCCAGCTCGGCGTACGCGCCCCGGCCCAGCCCGATGTAGTAGTCGGCGTCGACCAGCTTGCGGCTCAGCGACTCGGTGAAGAACCCGGCCACGTACAGCGACGTGTCACCAACCTCCTTGAGCCCGCGGAACCGGTCGCCGGGCTCGGCCACCCGGGCCTGGGCCAGCTTCATGGCCAGGGGCTCGTCTGGCAGCCGGGCCCGGGTGAAGTCGCCCATCAGGCTGACCAGGTACCAGCCGGCCGGCTCGGTCGCCTCGACATGGACCGCCTGCAGGGCATCGGTCAGCACCTCGTAGAAGTACCCGTCCACCGATGCATGCGCGACGATGTCCATGTTCTGGTTATCGGCGACGCACGGCCACGTGCAAGTTCCTTTGTGGTTCCAACTTGTTAGACCGCGCCCCCGGACGTGTCGGGCGGTGTGGGCAAGTCCGTCCGATCGCGGGTGCCGCGCGCACCGAGGATGCGAACGAAATCGGACCGATGGCCCCTTGCGGGCCCGAACGGCGGGCTTAGTATGCGCCCCGTTAGCACTCGACCACGCTGAGTGCTAACAAACGCGCGACCACGGGGCCGCCCGTTCGCCAACAACCCAGCGCTACACACGAAGGAATCGATCATGAACGTCCGTCCGCTCCAGGACCGCCTGCTGGTCCGCCGCGTCGAGGAAATCGAGAAGACCAAGGGTGGGATCATCATCCCCGATGCCGCCAAGGAGCGCCCGCTCGAGGGCAACGTGGTCGCGGTCGGCGCCGGCAAGCGGCTCGAAGACGGCACCCTGGTCCCGCTCGACGTGAAGGCCGGCGACCGGGTGCTGTTCGGCAAGTACAGCGGCACCGAGATCAAGGTCGACGGCTTCGATCACATCATCCTGCGCGAGGACGAGGTCCTCGGCATCCTCGAGTAGCGCCCCGCGCTCACTCGCTCGCACACCTCGTTTCCACGCACGACACGAACCCGGAGTTTTTCAATGGCTGCCAAGGACATCATCTTCGACGAGCGCGCCCGCGCCAACATCATGAAGGGCGTCGACACCCTGGCCAACGCGGTCAAGGTCACCCTCGGCCCGCGCGGTCGTAACGTCGTCATCGAGAAGTCGTGGGGCGCGCCCACGGTCACCAAGGACGGCGTCACCGTCGCCAAGGAGATCGAGCTCGAGAACAGGTTCGAGAACATGGGCGCCCAGATGGTCAAGGAGGTCGCGTCCAAGACCTCCGACACCGCCGGCGACGGCACCACCACCGCCACCGTGCTCGCCCAGTCGATCTTCCGCGAGGGCTCGAAGCTGGTCGCCGCCGGTCACAACCCGATGGAGCTCAAGCGCGGCATCGACATCTCGGTCACCAAGATCATCGAGCACCTCAAGGGCCAGTCGAAGGAGACCAAGGGTCACAAGGAGATCGCCCAGGTCGGCACCATCAGCGCCAACGGCGACAGCGCCATCGGCGACATGATCGCCGAGGCGATGGAGAAGGTCGGCAAGGAGGGCGTCATCACGGTCGAGGAGGCCAAGACCCTGGGCAGCGAGCTCGACGTGGTCGAGGGCATGCAGTTCGACCGCGGCTACCTGTCGCCGTACTTCGTGACCGACAGCGAGCGGATGGAGGTCAGCCTCAGCGACTGCTTCGTGCTCACCAACGAGAAGAAGATCTCGAACATGAAGGAGCTGTTGCCGCTCCTCGAGCAGGTCGCCAAGAGTTCGCGTCCCCTGCTGATCATCGCCGAGGACATCGACGGTGAGGCCCTGGCCACGCTGGTGGTCAACAAGCTGCGCGGCACGCTGCACGTATGCGCGGTCAAGGCGCCTGGCTTCGGCGATCGCCGCAAGGAGATGCTCAAGGACATCGCCGTGCTGACCGGCGGCCAGGCGATCACCGAGGACCTCGGCCTCAAGCTCGAGAACGTGACCCTCGCCGACCTCGGCACCGCCAAGCGGATCACGGTCACCAAGGACAACACCACGATCGTCGACGGTGCCGGCAAGAAGGCCGACATCGACGCTCGGGTCAAGACCCTCCGCGCGCAGGTCGAGGACACCAGCTCGGAGTACGACAAGGAGAAGCTGCAGGAGCGGCTGGCCAAGCTGGTCGGCGGCGTCGCGGTGATCAAGGTCGGCGCGGCCACCGAGATCGAGATGAAGGAGAAGAAGGCGCGCGTCGAGGACGCGATGCACGCCACCCGCGCCGCGGTCGAGGAGGGCATCGTCCCCGGCGGCGGCGTCGCGCTCTTGCGCGCCCAGCGGGTGCTCGAGGACCTCAAGCTGTCCGAGGAGCAGCAGTTCGGCGTGACCATTGTCCGCCGCGCGCTCGAGGAGCCGCTGCGCCAGATCTCGGCCAACGCCGGGGTCGACGGCTCGATCGTCATCAGCAAGGTCAAGGACGGTCAGGGCGGCTTCGGCTTCAACGCCGCGACCCTCGAGTACGAGGACCTGCTGGCGGCCGGCGTGATCGACCCGACCAAGGTCGTCCGCACCGCGCTGCAGAACGCGGCCTCGGTCGCGTCGCTGCTGCTGACCACCGAGGCGATGATCGCCGAGCGGCCCAAGAAGGAGTCGGCGGCGGCCGGCGGTGGTCACAACCACGGCGGCGGCGGCGGCGGTGGCATGGGCGGCATGGGCGGCATGGACTTCTGAGCCACGCTCCCGGCTGCGGCCTGCGCGCAGCCAGCTTCAGGGCCGGGCCTCTACCCCATCCGCGGGGCGAGGTGCCGGCCCTTCGGCGTTTCGGTGCAAGGATCGCGGGCGTTGCACCAACTTTATTGGTGACAACACCAATTTTATTGGTGACACGGCGGTCCTCACCGGCGGCAGCGCGGCCACGTTCTACGCACCCGATGCCTACCAGTCGCGCGATCTCGACTTCGTCATCACGTTCCGCGGGACCGGCGGCGGCGAGGCCGCGCTGCGCGACGTCGGCTACCGGCGCGAGACGGAGTGCTACGTCCACGCGACCTCGATGTTTCCGCTCGAGTTCCCATCCGCCGCCGAGATCAGGTCGTCCACGTCCTCACGCCGACCGACAGCTGCCGCGACCGGCTCGCGGCCTTCCTGTTCTGGAACGACTTCAGCGGCCTCGAGCGAGTGCGCGACTGGTGCGTGCGCGCCGGCCACACGGTCAAGTGGGAGCTGTTCGCGCGGCGCGCGTGACGTCTCGGTGAGCTACTGCGGAAGGTCCTGGATGCAGTCGAGCTGGGCCTGGGCCGAGGCGGGGGTGGCCCGACCGGTGGCGGGGTCGCAGACGAAGTTCTCCTGGACGCACGCGAAGGTCTGCTGGTTGGCAGGCGCGTGGGCGACGTCGGGGTCGGGGGCGCGGACGATGCCGCGCAGGCAGGCCTCGCGGTCGGGCGCCTTCTCGCAGCAGCTCTCCTGTAGATCGGTCGCGGCGGCGTAGCGGTCGACCTTGTGGTTCCCGCCGCAGGCCGCGGCCAGGGTCAGCGCGGCCGCGAGGCACAGCCGCCCCAGTGTGGTGGCCCGGGGCGTGGCCAGCCGTTCACGATCGGGGCGGCGGCGGGCGGCGGCAGCGGCGCAAGTCATCGAACGGGCAGTGAAATCGAGGTCGGAGACGTTGTCCATGGCCGGCCACCAACGCAACCCCCGGGCCAGGCGTGATGAATGCCGCGCGCAGGGCGACGTCCGAGTGGATCGAGGGAGATCATCGACGCGGCGGCCGCGCTGGCGGCTCGACCTGCGGAGCTGGCCGCGTGCTTGCACTGGCGGTCGCCATGCGGTTCTCCCGCCCTCGCTTCTTTTATGGATTGATCCGGCTGGCTCGTTCGATCGCGGCGATCGGCTGCTTGCTGCCCCTGGCCGCGCTCGCGCTCGGCTGCGTCCACCGCGGCTACGTCCCGCTCGGGACCGGCCAGGTCACCAGCGGCGGGCCGGTGGCCAGCGCGGCGCCCGGCGCCGGCGGGCTGTCGCCGACCGTGGTGGTGCCGGCCGACCTGCCCGAGGCCGACCTGCGGGTCGACTACCAGCTGTGGCTGCCGCGGGCGATGGAGGTTAGCTGGCAGCTGCGGTGCGGCCAGGTCGTGGTCGAGGGCGAGGCCGGCGAGACCTTCGAGGCCTACCGGACGCGGCGCCTGGCCGAGTTGGTGGCCGAGCGCGAGCGGGCGCGGCAGCAGGCGGCCCAGGTCGGCTCGCTGATCGGCGGCGCGGTCCTGGGCCAGCCCACGGCGACAGTGGCGGCGACCGCCCCAGGCGCGAGCGCGCAGGCCGGCGTGGTGGTCGACGGCGCGGCGGTGGGTGCGGCCGCGGGCGCGTCGATGGTCTCGACCGAGGTGGCGCTGGCGCCCGACGACGTCGGCCAGGGCTACCGCCACGGCCACGTCGTACTGGCCGCGGTGCCGGCCGGGACCTGCACGATGGCGGTGGCGCCGCGGGTGCGTCCGGTTGCGCCGCCGATCGAGGGTGAGGCGGTGATCGCGCCGGTCGCGATCGATCCGGCGCTGCTGGTCGGTACGTTCTCGGTCGCGCGGCGCGACGATCCCGGCAAGCGGCGGGCGCTGGTCGCCGACCGCGGCGCGATCGAGCTGCGCGGCACGCTGCGCATCGCGCTGGTGGCGACCGGCGCCGACGCCGATCTCGAGGCCGCCCGCGCACGCAACCGGGCCCGCGCCGAGGTGGCCGCGGCCGTGGCCCAGGCGGAGTTCGATGCTCGCGCGGCGGTCGCGCAGGCAGAGCGCGACGCTCGCGCGGCCCACCTCCAGGTCGCGCTCGACGCTCACATGGAACTCGAGACTCAGGCCCGGGTCCGCGCCCGCGTCCGGCGCGAGGGCGCGGCGATGACCCGCAGCGCGGTGATCGCGTACCTCGGCACCTGCGGCGGCGACGTCCACCACCGCGAGCGGCTCGCGGCCGAGGCGCGCGCCCAGGCCGAGTTCGAGGTCGAGCTGACCGCGCGGCGCCAGCGGGCCGCGATCGACGTGCGCGGCCAGCTCCACGCGTGGCTGATCGTGGCCGGCGCCGATCCGGGCCTGCGCGCCCGCCAGCTCGACGACGCCGCGCGCGCCGCCGAGGCCCAGATGGGCGCTCGCATCGCCTACCAGGCCGACCTCGAGGCCCGCACCCAGGCCCAGTTCGACGCTCGCATCGCCTACCCGGCCGCGCTCGAGGCCCGCACCGCGCGCCGGCTCACGCTCATCGCCGAGGTCCGCGGCCAGCTCACCGCGTCGCTGATCGCCGGTGGCGCGCGGCTGCGCTCGCCGATGCCACCGATCCCGTACGAGGAGCCGGGCCCGCCGCCGGTGTCGGGGCTGGTCTGGATCGGCGGTGCCTACGAGTGGAGCGGCGGGAGCTGGGCGTGGACCGCCGGGCGCTGGGAGGTCGCGGTCGACGGCGGCTTCACCGTCGAGCTCGGTGGCGCCGGTGGCCGCGTGCCGGTGCCGCCGGTGGCCTAC
>JAYVSF010000937.1:0-7866 GCA_043775605.1 Myxococcales bacterium | reverse complement strand
GGCCAGCTGCCAGCAGGAGGCCGGCTGGCTCTGCGCCGGCGTCCACTCGAGCTGCGCGACGGTGTGCGGCGACGGCATCGTGACCGCGAACGAGAGCTGCGACGACGGCAACGGCACCAGCGGCGACGGCTGCTCGGCGGCCTGCGCCCCCGAGGCCGGCTGGACCTGCAGCGGCGCCCACGCGCCCGGCGGGCCGGCGGTCGGCTGCCAGCCGATCTGCGGCGACGGCCTGGTCCAGATCATCGAGCCGTGCGACGACGGTGGCACCGCCGCCGGCGACGGCTGCTCGGCGACCTGCGAGCCCGAGCTGGGTTGGGTCTGCGGCGGCGTGCCCAGCGCGTGCGCGACCGACGTCGACCTCGACGGCAAGATCGACCACGTCGACAACTGCTCGACGGTGGCCAACGCCGATCAGGCCGACGGCGACCTCGACGGCTTCGGCGACGCGTGCGACGCGATCGACGCCCGTGACCTCGACGGCGACGGCCTCGCCAACCAGCTCGACAACTGTGCGCTGATCGGCAACCCGGCCCAGCTCGACCACGACGGCGACGGCGTCGGCGACGCGTGCGACGGCGCCGATGGCACCGACGTCGACGGCGACGTGGTGGCCAACCTGGCCGACAACTGCCCCGAGGTCGCCAACCCCGACCAGGCCGACAGCGACCACGACGGCCTCGGGGACGCCTGCGACCCGATCGACGACTTCGACCTCGACGCCGACGGGCTCGACAACGGCGCCGACAACTGCCCGACCGTGGCCAACGTCGACCAGTTCGACGGCGACAGCGACGGCGCCGGCGACGCCTGCGATCCGTTCGACAACCGCGACGCCGACAGCGACGACATCATGAACCAGAACGACAACTGTCCGCAGGCGATCAACCCGCACCAGGAGGACCAGGACCACGACGGCCTCGGCGACATCTGCGACCCGGCCAACGGCCTCGACATCGACGACGACGGCGTGGTCAACGCCCGCGACAACTGCGTGGCCCAGGCCAACCCCGACCAGGCCGACCGCGACGCCGACGGCTTCGGCGACGCCTGCGACCAGACCAACGGCCTCGATCCCGACGACGACGGCCTCGAGAACGCGCACGACAACTGCCCGCGCCTGGCCAACCCCGACCAGGCCGACCACGACGGCGACTTCCTCGGCGACGCCTGCGACCCCATCGACGACCGCGATGTCGATGGCGACGGCGTGTTCAACACCGGCGACAACTGCCCGGTGCTGGCCAACCCCGGCCAGTTCGATGTCGATCACGACGGCGTCGGCGACCTGTGCGACGACCGCAACGACCTCGACCTCGACGGCGACGGCGTGGCCAACAACGTCGACAACTGCCCGATGCTGGTCAACCCGGGTCAGGCCGACGGCGACCACGACCGGATCGGCGACGCGTGTGACCCCGTGGTCGGCGCCGACGCCGACGGCGACGGCATCGCCAACGCCGACGATGTCTGCCCGCAGATCGCGGACCCGAGCCAGGATGACCGCGACCACGACGGCATCGGCGACGCCTGCGACCCGGCCGTCGACCCGACCACCAGCGGCGGTTGCTCGACCAGCAGCAACGGCTCGGGCCTGGGCCTGCTGCTCGGCCTCGCCAGCCTGGTGACCGTGCTCCGCCGTCGCCGGGCGTAGCCAGCCACCACACGTCCTGGTCGCGCCACCTCGGGCCCCGACGGTGGCGCGGCGCATTTTCGGCCCCCGCGACAGGCGATGACAGGCGTGGGAGACTCGCGCCATGACGCGCCGGATCGGCATGGCTACGCTCGCGGTCGCCCTCGTCGGCGGTTGCCTGGATTCCGGGCCCCCACGGATCCGGTGCGACGACCTGCCGTGCGTGGGT
Organism: Myxococcales bacterium; assembly: GCA_043775605.1. Taxonomy (GTDB): domain Bacteria; phylum Myxococcota_A; class Polyangia; order Haliangiales; family Haliangiaceae; genus UBA2376. The sequence goes on along the minus strand of JAYVSF010000937.1, from coordinate 6,007 downwards.
GGCACCTGCGCCGGCACGATGGTCGGCACCGGTCACGTCGAGCGACTGCGCGCCGACGCCACCCGGCTGTACTGGATCGACCTCGGCGATCCGCTGCGCCCCGGCGACGAGGCCCTGCTCGCGATGCCGCTGGCCGGAGGCGAGATCACCCGGCTCGCCGCCGCCTCGCAGTTCACCAGCGGGCTCCACGTCAACCAGCAGCTGGCGATCTGGAGCAACACCGCCGGGATCAACTCGGTGTTGCTGACGCCGCCTATGACCGCCGAGCTGGTCAGCCACCTCGGCGGGCCCTACGGGTTCGGCTTCGATGACGACGCTGTCTACGTCGGCGAGCTCAACCCCAAGGGGGTGCTGCGGACTACGTTGGTCGACCACACCTCGTCGCTGCTGACCACCAGCGCGCCGCCCCTCGACGTCCTGGTCCACGGCGGCGACGTCTTCTTCACCACCTGCAGCGGCGTGAGCCGGGTGCCGACCACCGGGGGCACGCCCGACCCGCTGGTCACCGGCGAGTGCGCGATCAAGCTCGCGGCCAGCCCGACCGCCCTGTTCTGGTGGTCGTTCTCCGAGAACGACGCCTACGCCATCCGGACCTTCGACCTCGCCACCCGGACCGAGCGGCGCTTGCTGGCGACGCCCGAGACCGACGGCGACATCGTCGCGATCGAGGCCGACGACACCGACCTCTACTTCGCCAGCGACACGGCGATCTGCCGGATCCCGGCGGCGGGCGGCGACGCGGTCAAGGTCGCCGAGGGCAACGCCTTCACCCTCACCGCCGACGCCATCTACTGGTCGACCCCGGCCGGCGAGATCCTGCGCCGCCCGAAGTGACGCATCATCGCAACGACGATTGCAACACTCGCCGATGTCGCCCCGTCGCCCCTCGCTCACCCTCGTCCTGGTCGCCGCCGTCAGCGGCTGCGGTGGCGATGACCGCGAGCTGGTGCCGGCCGACGTGGCGCGGATCGCGGTGACGCCGACCTGTGTCCCGCTGGCGCCGGCGTCGCGGGTGCTCGGGGTCAGCTCCGAGGGCGAGCTGTGGCTGGTCGACGGCGCCAGCCGCCAGACCGTGGTGCTCGACGCCGCCGGCGCCAGCCACCCCGGCGTGGCCCAGATCGACGACGCCAGCGGCGCGCTGCCGTGGTCCGACGAGGCCGCGGCCCTGATCGTCGACGGCGGGCTGTGGACCGTGACCGGCGGCGACCGCGAGTTCGTGCCGACCCCGCCCGAGCTCGGGCGGATCGGCCAGCTGTGCGGCGACCCCACCTCCGAGCGGGGCGCGTTCGTCGCCAGCGATCAGGGCCTGTTCGAGCGGCTCGGTGGCTTCTGGTGGCGGTGGACGCCATCGTCAGCGGGCGACTTCGGCGACGCCCGCGAGCTGGTCGGCAACGACGGCTCGTGCGTCGGTCAGGACGACACCGTGTGGATGGTGACCACCGCCGGCCGGCTGTGGCAGATCTCGGCCGCCGACGCCCGCATCGTCGCCGGCGACGACGCGCACCCGGTCACCGCCGCGGCGGCCGCGGGCGCCCTTGGTGCGGCCGCGCTGCAGGGCGATCGGCTGCGCTTCGGCCCGCCCTGGCACGACGTCGAGTTCGCCTCGGGCACGCCGCGCGCGCTGGCCGCGGGCGGTGGCGGCCTCTGGGTCCTGGTCGACGACGCGATCTACCAGCGCCAGGACAGCACCTGGCGAGCGCTCGACGGCGCCCTGCCAGGCGCGCTCGCGGTCCATCCCCACGCCGCCGGCGGCGCCTGGATCGAGTACGCCGATCGGGTGTGCCACGCTGCGCTCGGTCCGGCGCTGGTGATCCGCGGGCTCCGGCCCTACGAGCACCGGGTCGCCGCCACCGCCAGCCTGACCGTCGCCAGCGCGCAGCCCACGCTCACCGTCGCCCGCGACGGCACGGCGCTCACCACCGTCACCGGCGCCGGCGCCCACGCGCTCGCGGACGTCGATCTCGGCCCACCGGGCTGGCACCAGCTCTCGCTCACCGCCGGCAGCGCGGTCCGCACGCTCGACTACGACGTCGTCGATCTGCCGCTGCGGGCGTGGGCCACCGATGTTCAGCCAATCTTCGCCGGCCACTGCACCGGCGGCGCCTGCCACGGGCCGATGCCGGGCGGCACCCAGGTCGATCTGTCGACCTACGCGGCCTGGCGCGCCCGCGCCGGCCGGATCCGCGAGCGCTTGCTGCGCGGCCAGATGCCTCCGGTCGGGCCGCTCCTCGACCCTGCCACGCTCGCGATCGTCCTCGACTGGATCGAAGGAGGAATGAAGCCATGACCGCACTGCGCGCCAGCCTCGCGCTGGTCGTCGCCGTCGCCGCCTGCGGCAACGACGGCAGCCAGCCACCCGATCGCGATCCCACCAGCCCGACCGACGTCGCTCCCGGGCGGCGCCTGCGCCGGCTGTCCGCCGATCAGTTCGCGCGCTCGCTGCAGGTCGCGACCGGCCAGACCTGGACCCGCTACGCCCAGTACGCGGGCGCGCTCGGCAAGGCCGACTGGTCGCAGATCACCGAGGAGGGCACCGACATCGGGGTCACCTTCGACAAGCTGGTCGGCGACGCCGCCCGCGAGACCTGCAAGAAGGCGGTGACCGCGCCCGGCCAGGTCATCCTGCGCTTCGCCACCCTCGCCGATCGGCCCGGCGTCGCCGACGCCAAGCTGCGCGCCAACCTGAAGTACCTGCTGGTCCGCTTCCTCGGCGAGGACGTGAGCGCCGACGACGATCCCCGGCTGACGCCGTGGCTCGGCGTGCTCACCGGCGGCACCCCGCCCACCACCGACGCGCTCATGGGCCAGCGGTGGGAGGCGGTGTGCATCGGCCTGGCGAGTCATCCCGATTTCCTGACCTACTGACGAGGACCTGACCATGACCAAGGCATCCTCCTCCGCTCGCTCCTCCGGCCTCAGTCGTCGCGGCTTCCTCGCCGCCGGCGCCGGCGCCGCCGTGCTGTTCGACGGCAAGGTCCGCATCCGTCACGTGCTCGGCGCCGATCCCGACGTCGAGCAGCGCTTCGTGTCGGTGTACTTCAACGGCGCCTGGGACGTGCTGCTCGGTCTCGACGCGCGCGATCCGTCGCGGACCTACGCCGGCATCGACCTCGGCACCAGCCTGCTCGCGCCCGAGTTCCGGACGCCGGTCGCGGTCACCGTCGGCGGGGTCGAGACCCTGTGGGGCGCACCGATGGCGAGCATGGTCCGTCACGCCGACGTCGCCACCGTGTTCCGCGGCGTCAACATGAACACCGTCGCCCACGAGACCGGGCGCGCGTACACCAACTCGTTCCTGCCGCCGGCCGGGGTGGTGGTGCGCGGCAGCTCGATCGCGACCTTGGCCGCCGGCATCGGCCCGATCGCCGACGACCGCGTGCTGCCCAACGTCTCGATCGGCCTGCCCAGCTTCAACCTCAGCGGGGCGCCCGAGCTGACCGCGGTGTCGCTGCGGCGGTCGCCGGACATCACCGGCCTGCTCAAGCCGCTGAGCCCGCTCTTGCCGGCCGAGGTCGAGGGCCTGCTGAAGACCGCGTCGGCCAGCGCCACCAGCTGCGTCTCGCCGAAGTACCCCGGGCCGCGACCCAGCGAGCAGCTCGCCGCCGCCCACGCCCGGGTCCGGATGCTGCTCGACGAGAACGTGGCCGCGCTGTTCGACGTCGGCAACCTGACCGATCCGGCGATGCTCGAGCTGCGGACCCGCTATGGCTTCCCGGCCAACGCCCCGACCGCCGACAGCGGCAACCCCGGCATGGCGGCGGCGATCACTGGCCAGCTCCTGCGCACCGGGCTGAGCAAGGCCGTCACCATCGCGATGCTGCCCAGCCTCGACACCCACGGCGGCGAGTGGGCGGCGACCCAGCCGGCCCGGCTCAAGGCCAACTTCGACGCCCTGGCCGCGCTGCTCGACGATCTGCGCGACGACGATCCCGGCCTGACCCGGACCACCGTGATGATCCACTCCGAGTTCGCGCGCACCCCGCGGCTCAACGGCCAGAACGGCCGCGACCACCACTTCGCCAACTCGATCGGCGTGTTCGGCGCGTGCCTGAAGGGCGGGCTGTTCGGTCAGTCCGGTCCCGACAACCTCGGCCTGGTCAAGATCGACCTCGCCACCGGCGCGCCGTCGGACGCCGGCACGGTGCTGCTGCCCGAGTACATCGGCGCCACCGTCATCGCCGCGATGGGCGGCGACCCATCGATCTTCCGGGTCGCGCCGCTGACCTCGATCATCCGGAGGGCCTGATGCGCCGCACTCGCTCCACCGCCATCGCCACCGTCATCGCCATCGTCGTCGGGGCCGCGCTGGTCGTCGGCCTGGGGGCGGGCGCTCGGGTCCGCGCCGACTCGCCGACCACCTGCGCCCCGGGCGTCACGCTCGATCGCTTCCGGTTGTTGCGCCAGCTCAGCCTCGATCTCTACGGTCGGCCGCCGACCATCGACGAGTACGAGGCGGTGCGCGGCCTGCCCGCGCTCGACGACGCCACGCTGACGGCGATGTTGTCGTCGGACGAGTTCTTCGCCCAGGTCCGCGAGTACCACCGCGCGCTCTTGTGGTCCGGGCTGGAGCCCGACTTCGAGCTGGTCGCCGCGGCCCGCCGGCTGCGTCGCCTCGCTGCCGGTGGGCCCGGCGCCGCCGACGATCTGTGGCGTCAGCCCAACCTGCGCACGGTCTATCGCGGCCGCACCAACGTCGAGTGCCTCGACCAGCCGCAGGTCGCGTTCGACGCCGCCGGACGGCCGTTGCCGATGACGACCTTCGCCGATCCGACGTGCCAGGGCGGTTCGTGCGTGCAGGAGGGCTACGTCGTGGTCCGGCCGTACTGGGATCTGGGCGTCGACTACAAGGTCTGCGCGTTCGATGCCCAGGCGCTCACCACTGGCGTCGCCGCCAACGTCACCTGCGGCAAGATCGCCGGGGTCAACGCCGCCGGCAACTCGGTCAACGACAAGGGCTGCGGCTGCGGTCCCGGGCTGCGCTACTGCCTGCCCGAGCCGACCCACCCGGCGAGCATCGCGATGCGGACCGCGCTGGTCGAGGAGCCGCTGCGCATCTTCGAGCAGGTGGTCCGGTCGGGCGCGCCGTACTTCGACGCGTTCACCACCCGGACCACGTTCGTCAACGGCCCGCTCGCGGCGTTCTATGATCAGCTGTCCGGCGCCGACGTCCCGCTGCGCGCGACCGCGACGATCGGCTTCACGTCGAAGGTCGGCGCGCTGCCGCCACTGGCGTTCACTGACACCGCCTGGGTGCCGGCGGTGCGCGACGATGTCCACGCCGGCGTGCTGACCACGGCCAGCTACCAGCTGCGCTTGCCGACCAACCGGGCCCGGGTCAATCGGTTCTACACCGCGTTCCGCTGCGAGCCGTTCCTGCCGCCCGCCGGCGGCCTGCCGCCCGACACCGGCGGCGTGCCCGAGCCCAACCTCCGCATCCGCCCCGGCTGCGCGAGCTGCCACGCCACGCTCGAGGTCGCGGCCGCGCACTGGGGCCGGTGGCGGACCAGCAGCACCTACGGCTACTTCGATCCGGCGCAGCTCGATCTCGACCAGCCGTTCGCCGAGTGCAAGACCTGCACGACCTGCTCGGCGTTCTGCAACCAGTACTTCATCACACCGCAGACCTCGACCGACCCCGACGAGCTGGCGACCTGGCGCGGCTTCCACCGGGCCCGCATCTACCTGTCCGCCGACGAGGCCCTGGCCCTGGCCACCGGCCCGGCCGGCCTGATCGACGAACCCGACGAGCGCGCCAAGGTCGCGACGTGCACGGTGCGGACCCTGGCCGAGCGGCTGTTCAACCGGTCGCTCACCGACGACGAGGTCCTCGGCTGGCTGCCCGAAATGACCGCGAAGTTCGCGGCTTCGAACTACCGGTTCGCCGACCTGGAGCGGATGATCGTCAATAGCGACACCTACCGCACGCTGCGCTGACTCTGGAGTACCCTTCCGCCGTCATGAGCGAGTTGCAGGGCCGCATCATCCGCAGCGCCGACGTCCCGGTCGG
>JAYVSF010000936.1:0-22902 GCA_043775605.1 Myxococcales bacterium | reverse complement strand
GACTACGTCCGGACCTTCGCGCCCGGCCTGGCCTTCCTCGACGAGCAGCTCGCGGTCCGGGTCAACATCAACGACGAGTGCAACGCCTACTCCGACGGCACCACCATCAACTTCTTCCGCGCCAGCGCGCGCTGCGAGAACACCGGCACGATCGCCGATGTCGTCTATCACGAGTTCGGCCACGCCATGCACGCCCACTCGCTCATCCCCGGCGTCGGGTTCTTCGACGGCGCGTTCAGCGAGGGCCTGTCCGACTTCCTGGCGATCACGATGACCGACGACCCCGGCATGGGCCGCGGCTTCTTCCTCGACGACACCGCGCTGCGCGACCTCGACCCGCCCGGCCGCGAGGCGATCTGGCCGCGCGATCTCGGCGAGATCCACACCACTGGCATGATCTTCGCGGGCGCGATGTGGGACCTGCGCAAGGCCCTGGTCGCGCAGCACGGCCAGGACACCGGCGTCGCGCTGGCCAACCGCCTCTACTACGCCGCGGTCCGGCGCGCGCCCAGCATCCCCGCGACCCTGATCGAGATCCTCGCCGCCGACGACGATGACGGTGATCTCACCGACGGCACGCCCCACGAGTGCGCGATCCGCGCCGCGTTCGGCCGCCACGGCCTGCGCACCACCGGCGGCCAGATCGACGCGCTCGGCGCGATCCCGGCCACCACCTCCGCCACCATGCTCACCGCCCGGCTCGCGCTGGTCGGCCTCGACGCCCACTGCGGCGACGACGTCCGCGAGGTCCACCTCGACTGGAAGCCGCGCGGCGCCAACGACAGCCCGCGCGCCGGCAGCGCGGTCGCGAGCCCGGTCGTGGCCGGCGCCAGCGACCGCTGGACCGCCGACATGCCCTTGCCCGACGACGGCGACGTCGCCGCCTACCACTTCCGGGTCCGGTTCGCCGACGGCAGCGATCTGGTCTTCCCCGACAACCGCGCCGACCCCTGGTACCAAGTCTACCGCGGCGACGTCATGCCGCTGTACTGCACCGACTTCGAAAACGATCCGTTCACCGACGGCTGGCACGCCGGCGGCGCGCCCGGGGTCTGGCAGTGGGGCCTGCCCGGCGGCAGCCGCGGCCTCGGCGATCCCGCGGTCGCGTACTCAGGCACCCGGATCCTCGGCACCGGGACGTCGGAGACCAGCGGCGCGTATCCGTCGCGGGCCTCGACCTGGATCGAGTCGCCGACCATCGACGTCGGCCAGTGGAGCGACGTCCGCCTGCACTACCGCCGCTGGCTCAATGTCGAGGACGGCTTCTTCGATCAGGCGTCGATCCGGGTCAACGGCGAGGTCGCGTGGCAGAACCTGAGCTCGCGCGGCGACGGCAACAAGACCACCCACCACGAGGACAAGGCCTGGGTGTTCAACGACGTCGCGCTGAGCCCGCGCATCCTCGGCCACAGCGTCACGGTCCGCTGGCAGATCGACTCCGACGAGGGCTTCGAACTCGGCGGCTGGAACCTCGACGACGTCTGCGTGGTCGCCAACGTCCGCTCGCTGTGCGGCGACGGCACCCTCAGCGGCGCCGAGCAGTGCGACCTCGGCGCCGGCAACCGCGACGTCGCCGACACCTGCCGCACCACCTGCCGGGTGCCGGTGTGCGGCGACGGCATCCAGGACACGATCGAGGCCTGCGACGACGGCAACGGCGACAACCTCGACGGCTGCACCGACCGCTGCGAGCTGTGGGACCCGTACCAGGCCACCGACGGCGGCTGCTGCTCGACCGGCGGCGGCGGTGGCAGCGCGCTGCTCGCGCCGCTGGCCCTCGGCTGGCTCGGCCTGGGCCTGGGCCGCCGTCGTGGCCGCCACCGTCGGCGCCGCTGACCCTGCGCGGTGTCGGCCGCCAGCGCTGGCGAAACCCGCCGCCGTCGGTTAGTCATGGGGCCCCGATGAACACCCCCGCGACCGAACCCGAGGCGCCGTCGCCCGCGCTGGCTGCGTCGCCGGCCCGGCGTCCGACCGGCTGGTTCGGCATCAAGGACCTCTTCACCACGGTCAACGCGCTCGGCGGCGTGGTCGCGATCTGCCTGTGCATCGACGGCCACCCGTACTGGGCCGGCCTCGCCATGCTGATCGGCTACACCTTCGGCGACACCCTCGATGGCTGGGTCGCGCGCAAGCTCGGCACCTCGAACCAGTTCGGCGCCGAGTACGACACCATCTCCGACCACCTGGCCCACTGCATCGCGCCCGGGGCCATCGTCTACACCGTCTACCGCGACGTCGATCTCGGCCTGGTCCCCTGGGCCCAGCACGTGCTCGCCATCGCGCTCGGCGGTGCGATCATGGTGACCGCGTCGATCCGCCACGCGCGCAACATCGCCCGGCCGGTCAGCTACCGCGGGGTGTGGATCGGCCTGCCCCGCACCGTGCTCGGCTTCCTCCCGGTCGCCTACGTCGACGCCGCGCTGACCGCGCGGGTGCCCGGCGGCTACTGGTTCGGGGTCGCGCTGATCGCGGCCACCTGCGTCGCCGCGCTGACCTACTTGCCGTTCCCCAACCACCACCTGCCGCGCCGCCTGCAGTGGTACGCGCGGGTCTGGATCGTGGCGATCTTCGGCGGCATGGCAGCGGTGGCCCTGATCGCGCCCCGCTACCTGTTCGACGCGCTGTTCGTGGTGACCTTCAGCTACTCGGCCGGGTCGTGGGTGATCCTCACGGCCGACGAGCGCCGCACGTTCCGCGAGACCGTGCGGGCCGGCCTGGCCGCGCTGTCCTGATCGCGCTGTCCTGATCGGCGCGCGCGGGCCGCGCGCTCACGTGCGGAACAAGTGGCGCCGGCGCAAGATCGCGAGCAGGGCCGGCGCGACCAGCAGCGCCATCGCGATGCACGAGATCTCGCCGAGCAGCGCGGCGAGGCCGAAGGCCCGGATGCCGCCGTTGGCCGACAGCATCAGCGTGCCGTAGCCGACGGTGGTCGTGTACGAGCACATCAGCACCGCGCCGCCGGTGGTCGCCAGCAGGTGGTGCGGCCCCTTCTCGCCCTCCTCGCGGTCGCGGGCGGCGAGGTTGACGGCGTAGTCGATGCCGATGCCGATCGTGATCGGCAGGGCGATCAGATCGAGGAAGTGGACGCGCAGGCCGACCAGCGCGCAGGCCGCGATCATCACCACCACCCCGGCCAGGCCGCAGCCGAGCGTGACCAGCCCGTGCCGGCGCAGCCCGAGCACCAGGAACACCGCCACCATCGACCCGGCGAGCGCGAACACCACCATCCGCGGCGCGTCGTGCTCCATCGTCTTGATGATGTCGGCGACGACCAGCGCCTCGCCGGCGACCACCGCGCCCGGCGGCAGTTGCAGGCGGCGGACCTCGGCCGCGAACCGCAGCCGATCGCTGACGTTGAACGAGTTGAGCGTCCCGGCCCCGCGCAGGACGATGAGCCGGCCGCGCGAGCCGTCCTTCTCGATGAACGGCCAGGCCAGGGTCCGCGGCACGCCGTCGGCGGTCATCGGCGCGAGGTCGTCCGGCGGCCGGACCTTGGCCAGCTTGGCCCGCTCGTCGTCGTCGAGCGTGGCCTGCAGTGCCGGGTCGTCGATCAGGCGGCGGATGTCGGCCAGCACCGGCAGCTTGGCACCCTGATCGGCGGGCAGCAGATCGTCGAGGCTGCGGGCGTCGCGGAGCCAGCGCCGGGCCGCCGGGCGGGCCGCGTCGTCGGCCCGGATCGCCGCCACCAGCGGCGCCACCTGCGCGGGCCGGTCGACGGCGATCACGACCTGGTAGGCCTGGCTGGCCAGCATGGCGTGGGTGTCGAGCGCCTTGCGGACCCGGGCGTCGATCTGGCGGGCGTGGGTGATCTCGGGCGAGGTCGACTGCAGGTCGCGCCAGTCGCGGGTGAACGGGTCGGTCACGATGTAGTGGGTGGTCACGATCAGGGCGGCGGCCGTGACCGCGCCGCCGATCCACATCACGCGGTCGTGGCGCTCGCGCGGCACCAGCCGGCGCAGGATCGCGCCGATCGCCGGCGGCTTCGACGGTCGGATCGCGCCGCGCCGGGCCAGCACGAAGAGCGCCGCCGGCAGCACGGTGAACGTGGTCACCCAGGTCAACGCCATGCCGACCCCGCCGATCGCGCCGAAGTAGCGGAAGCCGCGGAAGTCGGTGACGATCAGCGACCCGTACGCGATCGCCGCGGTCGCGGTCGCCGCCAGGGTCCCGGGCAGCGCGCCGGCGATCGCTGGGCCGACCGCCGCCACCGGGTCGGTGCCGCCGCGGACCTCCTCGAGGTAGCGCGCGACCAGGATCAGCGCGGCGTTGAGGCCGTTGCCGATGACGATCGCGGCCAAGAACGCGCTCATGAGGTCGAGGTGGCCGATCATCTCGTAGGCCACCGCGAAGGTCGCGGCGACCCCGACCGCCAGCGCCCACATCATCACCAGCACCAGCCGGCCGGACCGGTAGTAGAGGACCAGCGCGATCGCGCACAGCAAGATCGTCAGGCCGGCCGACAGCGCCATGCCCTCGAGCGCCGAGTCGTGCTCGTAGACGCCGTAGACGGTGTTGCCCGACAGCCCGAAGCGCACCCCGGGCCCGACCGTGCGCCGGACCTCGCGGATCGCGCGGGCGATCGTCGCCAGCAGCCGGCGGCCGTGGACGTGATCGGTGGCGCCGAACGTGGTCTGGATCACCAGGAGCTGGAGCTTGCCGTCGGCGGACGCCCGGGCCGGCGGCGCGGCGGCGTCGCGCTCGGCGTCGGCGAGCTTGGTCTCGAGCTGGTCGAGCCGGTCGGGACCGGTCGGGGCCGGCTCGTCGCCGAGATCGACGTACAGCGGGTTGCTCGCGAGCTTGGCGCGCTCGATCCGCTCGCGCAGGGCGTCGCGCGCGGCCTCGAGGTCGGCCAGGTCGGCGAACAAGAACCGGTGGTCCCATGCGTACTGGTGGGCCGGGCCGTCGTCGGGCGAGTACTGGGTCATCAGGTCGGGGCTGATGCGGGCCAGCCGCTCGCTCAGGGCCGCGCCGGCCCGGGCCCGGAGCGCCGGATCGTCGCTCTCGATCACGACGTTGACCGTGGCGAACGCGCGGGCCCGTTGCGTGAGCTGGCCGAGCGCGATCACCGACGGCTTCGACCCCGGCAGCAGCGTCGTCAGGTCCGAGCGCAGCGGCAGCCGGCTGGCCAGCAGCCCGCACAGCCCGGCGACCAGCGCCGACAGGACCAGGAGCCCCAGCCGGTTGGCGTCGAGCCAGGCGGCGTAGCGCGAGGCCAGGTTCCGGGACACGGCCGGCGCGTATACCGCTCCCTGCTGGCGAACACCAGCCCCGACGCGCGCGGAGGGGAGCCGGCGCACGGATCGTGCATGTGGGCCGGCCGATCCGATGGAGATCGCCCGCGCATGATGATAAGCTGCCGACCTTCAACCTCTTTCGCCGAGAAGCTGAACTTGCCGCGTGACCTGATCCTGTTCACCCCCGGCCCGGTCCGGATGCCGTCGCTTGTCTCGGAGTACCTCGCGCACCCGCCGTGCAACTACCACCGGCAGGACGCGTTCCAGGTGATGTTCGGCGAGACCGAGCGCGACCTCAAACGCCTGGTCGGCCTCGGCCGGCCCGACGACTACTTCGCGACGGTGATGACCACCACCGGCACCGGCGCCAACGAGGGCTGCCTGCTGGCCCTGGCCGGGCTCGGCAAGGGGCTCATCCCGTGCAACGGCTTCTTCGGCGCCCGGGTCGTCGATCAGGCCCGGCAGAACGGGCTCGAGATCGCGGTGCTCGAGAGCCCCGACGACCGTCCGCTCGACCCCGACGCGATCGGCCGGGCCCTCGATGAGGATCCCGCGATCAAGTGGGTGTTCTTCGTCAGCCACGAGACCCGGGCCGGGTTGCGCAACCCGTTCGAGGAGATCGGCCAGGTGTGCAAGGCGCGCGGCCGCATGGTCGGCGCGGACGTCATCTCGAGCGCGTACTCGTACCCGATCGATCTCGAAGCGTCGCAGGTCGACCTCGCCACCGCGTCGTCCGCCAAGGCGATCATGGCCGCCCCGGGCCTGGGCATCGTGTTCACCCGCAAGGCCGCGGTGGCGGCGCTCAAGGCACCGGGCAAGCCGCGTGGCTACTACCTCGACGTGGTCGCCGAGTACGAGAAGCAGGTCGCCGAGTCGCAGCCGCGGTTCGCCCAGCCGGTCGCGCTTCACGCCGGCCTCCGTGCCGCGTGCATCCACATGGATCGGGTCGGGATCGCTGCCCACATGCACCGGATCCAGCGCCAGATGGCGACCCTGACCGAGCACCTGGCCCGGCTCGACCTCCACCCCATCCTGGACGCCCGTTACCGGTCCAACATCGCGGTGAACTTCCGGTTGCCCCAGCGACTGGCCTACCGGGACTTCGCCAAGCAGATGGAGGCCCGCGGCTACTACTGCCTGTACGGCATCCCGGGCGACCAGAGCCACTTCCAGCTCAGTACGATCGGGGACTTGACCGACGACCACGTCAGCGGGGCCAAGCTGGCCCTGTCGCAGGTGCTCGGCGGCCAGGCCACAGGGGGGTGACAGGATGCTGCCAGGAGGGTGTCGCCTGGTGGTGAAAGCTGGACACAGGACGGGGAACTCAGAGTTTGTGAAGCAAACTCGTTTCCGTACAGGCGCTGCCGACGTTCCTCGTCGGCGAGCCGATCACCCAGAGGCTGGGAATCCGAAGGACTTGCAGTCTCTGAGGGGCCCAAGTAATGAGTTGCACTCCGGTATCGCTCTTGCTTAGCCTCCAGTGAGTTGATAGTAGGTGGCCCCCATATGATCCGGCGCTTGGGCTCGCATGCAGGTAGAAAGATCGTCTTCGGGTACGATCGTTACCTGAGCGATGAACTTGAGTCATACATGGCGGCGCTCGCCATCCACGGTGAGGTCTCCCTTGCCGTGGACGCCGACAGCCTCCACTACCTGTCGTCCGCGCAACGCGTGTGCGAGGCGATGCAGGCGGACGCCGACGAGGTCAGCTGGGGCATCCTGTGCTGCGGCACCGGCCTGGGCATGTCGATCGCAGCCAACAAGTTCCGCGGCATCTACGCCGCCCGCTGCGTGACGGTCGAGGACGCCGAGATGGCGCGCTCGATCAACAACGCCAACGTGCTGTGCCTGGCGGCCAAGAACCCGTTCGAGACCAACCGGGCGATCATCGACGCGTTCGTGCAGACGCCGTACGCCGGTCGCAAGCTCGACCAGCTCGAGACCATCGCCCACCTCGAGCTCGAGTCCCGCCCGTCCCCGTCCGTCCCGGTGTCGCCGACCCTGCGGGTGGTGCGTCGCCTCGCGTAGATCAGTAGCCCTGCGGGCCGCGTGGGCCGAAGCCCTGGCCGCCACGCCGGCCGAAGCCCTGGCCGCCCTGCGGGCCCATGCCCTGGCGCGCCTGGCGGTGGCGCAAGACCCTGCGCACGAACCGCTTCGCGGCCTGGCGCTCGGGGCCCTCGAGCCGGCCGTCGCCGTCGCGATCGAACCGCGCGATCAGCCGGGCGCGGAGCTGGGGCGGCAGCCGGCGGGCGATCGCGCGACCGACCCCCTGACCGCGACCGGGGCCGCGCGCCATCGGGCCCTGCGGGCCGGCCCAGTCGGCGTCGGGTCCGAGCTGATCCTGCGGCGCACCTTGCGGCGCGGGGCCGGGGGTCAGGCCGGGCGGGTTGGCGTGGGCGACGGCGGTGCCGCCGAGAAGGAGAGCGACGGTGAGGGCGATGCGCTTCATGTCCGTCCGACCCGCGGACAGGGCGCGTGGTTAGGCGACCGTGGACGTCGGAGGCCTTGCACCGGGGCGGCAGATCAGGGCATCTCAGAGACGTGGCAGGTGATCGTCCGCACGTGGTGGTTCTCGGCGGTGGCTTCGGCGGGCTGAGCGCGGTCCAGGCCCTCGCGAAGGCGCCGGTGCAGATCACGCTGCTCGATCGCCGCAACCACCACCTGTTCCAGCCGCTGCTCTACCAGGTCGCGACCGCGGCCCTCAACCCCGGCGACATCGCCTATCCGATCCGCGCGGCCTTGCGCACGCAGGCCAACGCGCGCGTGCTGCTGGCCGAGGCCACCGCGATCGATCCCGTCAACCGGCGGGTGGTCCTCGACGACGGCGCCCTCCACTACGACTTCCTGATCGTCGCCACCGGCGCCACCCACTCGTACTTCGGCAAGGACGCGTGGGCGCCGTACGCGCCCGGCCTCAAGTCGATCGAGGACGCGCTCGAGATCCGTCGCCGGGTGTTCCTGGCCTACGAGGCCGCCGAGCGCGAGGCCGATCCCGTCCTGCAGCGGGCGTGGCTGACCTTCGTCGTGGTCGGCGCCGGCGCCACCGGCGTCGAGCTGGCCGGCGCGCTCGGCGAGATCGGCCTGCACACCCTCGCCCGTGACTTTCGCCGCATCGATCCGACCCAGGTCCGGGTCCTGCTGGTCGAGGGCCAGGACCGGGTGCTGGGCACGTTCCCGCCCAAGCTGTCGACCGCGGCCCAGCGCTCGCTCGAGCGTCGCCGGGTCGAGGTCCGGCTGCGATCGAAGGTCACCGCGATCGATCACACCGGGGTCGAGCTCACGATCACCGCCGCCGACGGCGCGATCACCGTCGAGCGCGTCGCCGCTCGCACCGTGCTGTGGGCGGCCGGGGTCGCCGCCTCGCCGCTGGCCCGGAGCCTCGGCGTGCCGCTCGACCGCTCGGGCCGGGTCCTGGTCGAGCCCGACCTGTCGATCCCCGGCCACGCCGAGGTGTTCGTGGTCGGCGATCTCGCGGCCTGCACCTGCGATGGCGCCCAGGTGCCCGGCGTGTGCCAGGGCGCGATGCAGGGCGGCACCCACGCCGCCCGCGCGATCGTCGCCACCGTGCGCGGCACGCCGCGGGTCCGGTTTCGCTACAAGGACAAGGGCTCGCTCGCGACCATCGGCCGGACGTCGGCGGTGGTCCACATCGGCAAGGCCCAGCACCACGGCTTCCTGGCCTGGCTGTTCTGGTGGGTGCTCCACATCTTCTACGTCATCGGCTTCCGCAACCGGCTGTCGGTGATCCTGTCGTGGGCGTGGTCGTGGCTGACCTTCCAGCGCGGGGTGCGGCTGATCACCGGGCCGATCGGGCCGCTGCCGGCGGTCGGCGGCCTGACCGATGGCGGTCGACCGCAGCTCCCGGCGGCCGCGGCGGCGGTGAGCCTCGAGCCCGAGGTGCCGTCGGCGCCGCTGCTGGTGCAGGTCGAGGACAGTGTGGTGCCGCCGACACAGGGGCCGAGCGCCAAGTAGCGAGCCTTGCGCGTGCCGGGGCGCGGCGTACCACTTGCAGGCCGTCGGGTATGCGCACGTTGCTCGCGTCGGCCCTGGTCCTCGCCCTGTCGTCGGTCGCGGCCGCCGAGGATCCGCCGGTGCGCGGCCACACCGAGGTCATCATCCTCGAGGAACCGCCGCCGCCGGTGGTGCCGCCCAGACCGCGGCGCTACGCCCGCAAGCTGCCGCCCTACAGCGACGCCGCGATCCTGACCGACGCCTGGACCCGGTCCTGGATGCTGCTCGAGATCGACGAGGGCGGCACCGTGACCCGGCTCAAGTCGATCAGGGCGCCCGGCCACGATCTCGACGACATTGCGGTGCGCGAGGCGTTCGCGCTCCGGTTCGAGCCGGCGCGCGACGCGGTCGGCCGGCCGATGCGGGTGTGGATCGTCTGGGGCTTCGAGTGGCCGGCCAGCAGCTGGCTGCACAACCTGACCGGGCTGTCGACGGCGATGCCGCCCGACGTCGGCTTCCCGCCGCGGCCGGCCTACGACAGCGTGCCGTGCCGGGGCAGCGGGCCGATGCGGCTGGACTCGATCGTCTACAAGGGCTATCGCGACTGCTCGCGGCCAGACACGTCGCGGCTGGCGTCGCTGCCCTGGATCGCGCGGCCGCCGGCGCGCTGACGCTGGCACCGAGGGCGCGACGGTCAGTGGTCGCCGGGGTCGGGGCCTAGCATCCGTCGCAGCGGCGCGTTCTTGGCGCGGAAGCCGAGCCGCTGGTAGAGGGCGCGCGCGCGGTGGTTGTCGGGCGTGGTCTCGAGCTCGAGCGCGACCGCGTCGGCGGGCCACAGCGCGCCCGGCTGCTCGGCGAGGGTGCGCAGGAGCACGGAGCCGAGCCCGTGACCGCGCGCGGTCGGCCCGACGTACAGCTCGTCGATCACGCAGACCTCGCCGCCGAGCTCGTTGGACCAGAACGAGGCCAGGAGCGCGTAGCCGACCACGCCGGCGCCGCTGTTCACGCCGTCGCCGCCGAGCAGGCCGTCGAGCACCAGGGCGCGGCCGCGGACTGGCTGCGCGCGATAGGCCGCGAGCGTGCGGCGGACACGGTCGCGATCGGGCGAGTGCGGGCTGGGATCCTCGCGGAACAGCGCCATGCACAGCTCGACGATCGCGTCGTCGTCGTCGGCCGTGGCGGCGCGCCAGGTCGGCGGGGGTGACGACGGCGGCGGCGACGGCGACATCAGGGCAGGCTATCACCGGGCGGGCGCGCGCCGCCGGCCAGCGCGGTCAGCGCCGCGCCGGTCACCCGCCACCGGGTCCACTCGGTGAGCGGCACCGCGCCGACGCTCTGGTAGAAGCGGATCGCGGGCTGGTTCCAGTCGAGCACCGACCATTCGAGCCGACCGTGGCCGCGGGCCTCGGCGAGCGTCGCCAGGTGGCGGAGGAGGGCGAGACCGATGCCGCGGCCGCGATGGCTGGGCCGGACGTAGAGATCCTCGAGGTACAGGCCCGGCCGGGCCAGGAACGTCGAGTAGCTCGGGAAGAACAGCGCGAAACCGACGGGGGCGTCGTCCCACGCCGCCACCACGACCTCGGCGGCCGGGCTCGCGCCGAACAGGGTGCGGGCCAGCGCGTCCTCGGTGGCCACGACCTCGTGCCCGAGCTGCTCGTACTCTGCGAGCTCGACGATGAAGCGGAGCACCAGCGCGGCGTCGTCGGCAATGGCCGGGCGCAAGGTCAGCATGGCGGGCTCAGTGACAGATGGTGGCGGGGTCGATCAGCGCGGCGTCGGTGCCACCGCCGTGATCGCCCTCGATGCCCCAGCTCACGCTGGCGGTGAGCAGCACCACCGGGCCGAGCGCGACCGCGGCCTCGGTCGGCGCCTCGATCGAGTTGCCGAAGATCGCGCCTTCGAGCGGCACCGGCACCCAGCGCTCGTCGCAGCGCAGCTCGATCACATCCGTGGACGTCGACCACACGCCGGTCTCGGGATCGCCGTCGCTGCCGGTCTGGGTCCGGATGCGGCGCAGGGTGTGGATGCCGACCACCACGGTGGCGTCGGGCTCGAGCTCGGCGTCAGGACCGCCCCAGCCCTGCAGGCCGAGGGCGAGGGCGGCGGCCTTGGCCTGATCGAGCGCCGCGTGATCGATGAGCGCCGGATCGACGTCGAAGAACTGCTGGTCCGCGGGCGACTGGAAGTACGGGAAGTCGGCGGCGTGGGGGCCGAGCACGCGCACGGCCATGGTCCCGCCGCCCTGGATGCTCGACACGTCGATCGCGCACATCACGTCGCCCGACGGCGCCCAGCCGAAGCAGGTGCGATCCGCGCTGCCGTTGGCGGCCAGCTTGTCGACGACGTCGGCGGGCGCGGGCCCGGCGGTCGGCGCCGGATCGGGCGCGATCGGCGCGGTCGCGGCCGGCGTCGACGAGATCGAGCGCTTGCCCGGGCCGCCGCAGGCAGCGACGGGCGCGAGCAGGAGGAGGGCGAGGCACGTGCGCGGCGAGGTCCGGACCATCGGCCGAGTGTCGCACGGCCCGCCGGTCACGACCGGGCGGCGGCCCGCAGGCGGCGCGTGAGCCCGGCGACGTAGCGGGCGAGGGCGGGCGGGTGGCGGCCGAAGAACAGCGACGGCTCGATCAGCTCGAGCACCCAGAGTCATTGTTGATCGCTCGCCAAGGCTCACTAGAGCCGGGCCCCGGCCCGGACCCCGCCGACAGTGATACTCTGCCGCGGTGAGCCGGTTTCGCGCACGCGCCACGACCCTCGCGACGCTGCTGGCCGTGGTGGTCGCGTCGTCGACCAGCCGGGCCGACGAGCCGGCGCCGCCGCCCGAACCCGCGCCGCGGCGACCGCCGCTGCCGGTACCGCCGCCACCGGCCACCGACCCGGCCTGGGGCGAGTACGACGACGCCTTCGTCCAGCTCGGCCATGGCGACGTCGCCGACGCCCACGACCGCCTCTTCCGCCTGACCACCGCGTGGCCCGCCCACCCGGCGGCGGTGCAAGCCGCGCTTCGCCTCGCCGACCTCGACGCCCGGGTCCAGGCCAAGGCCGCGCGTGGCCGCGGCAGCGCCAGCCGCGTGGCCCGCGGGGAGCTCGTGTTCTGGACGACGCTCGGCAGCGTCTTCGTCGCCACCAACCTGTGCCTCGACACCTGCTCGACCGATCGCGAGTCGGCCGCGGTGTACTCGCTCACCGTGGGCGCCGGCCTCGGGCTGTCGCTGCTCGCGACCCGCCACGGCATCGAGCCGGCCGAGGCCCAGCTCTACAACTCGGCCCAGACCTGGGGCAGCTGGAACGCGCTCGGGGTCAACCAGGGCTTCGCCGAGGACCGGCAGGGCGCGGCGGTCTCGATCGGCGCGCAGTTCGCTGGGCTGGGCGCGGGCCTCGGGCTGTGGCGGGCGTGGCGGCCCCAGCCTGGCGAGGTCGGCCTGGCCAACAGCGGCTTGCTCTGGGGCGCGCTGCTGTCGGTGTACGGCCAGCTCTTGATCACCGACGACGTCTCGATGCGCGGCACGGTCGTGCTCGGCGACCTCGGCCTGGTCGCCGGCGCGCTGATCGCGCACCAGGTGCCGATGTCGCGCAGCCGCACGCTGCTGATCGACGTCGGCGGCGTGCTCGGCTCGCTCGCCGGCGGGCTCATCGTCCTGTCGACCCACGACGAGCAGACCGCGGGCGGCATCATGTTCGTGACCACCGCCGCCGGCCTGGTGGCCGCCGGCCTCGCCACCCGCGAATGGGACGTCAAGGCGCCCGGCTCGCTGCGGGTGATGCCGGCGCGGATCGGCACGCCGGGCGCCGGCGCGACCTGGGGCGCCGCGGTCGCGCTCGATCTTTGACCTGCCGCACGCGCGGGCGGCGGGTGCCCCCGCTGCTGGGCGGGCGGTGGTAGCGTGCTCGCCGTGGGCGTTGGCAAACCGGTGTTCTCCTTTGGCGAGCTGTTGGTGTTGATCGACGTCGAGGGGGTCGGGCCGATGTCCGCGCCCCTACCGACCCCGGCCGAGGCCGCCGCGCTGACCGGCGGCGTCGTGCGCGGGGCCGGGGCCGGCGTCGACGCCCGCGGCCCGGTTCGGTTCCGCACCGGTCTCGCCCATCTCTACGAGCCGCCGACCACCGAGCTGGTGGTCAGCCCCGGGCACGTGCTGCTCGCGATCACCCGGTTTCCCGACGATGACATCTGGAAGAACATGTCCGAGTGGGTGGACGGCTACCTCACCGACACGCTCGCGCCGACGCCGGCGAGCGCCGCCGCTGACGGCCACCACGGGTACGCCGGGCAGGGCGTGATCGCGACCGTCGCCTTCACCCGGCCGCGCCCGCGCCACGACTCGCGCGACCTGGTGATCGAGGTGGGGCTGCGGCACGACGACGCCCCGCTCGCGGCCCTTCGCCGCCTGTTCGGCCTCGCGGTCGACGCGTCGGTCGCGCCCCCGGACGATGGCAACTGGCGCGAGCTGGCGAGCGGCTGGCCGATGCACCTCGAGTGCTCGCGGCACGGCGACACCACGCGGTTCCGGTTCAGCTCGCCTCACCATGACCCTCAGATCTCGACCGCGAGCCTGTGCGAGGAGTGGTGCCGGGCCTGGCTCGATCTGTGCGCCGGCACCGCCGCCGGCACGCGCGATCGCAGCCGCAGCGCCTGGGAGCTCGGTCGCCTCGGTCACGCGTCGATGATCCGCGGCACCGGCGCGCACCGCCGCGACGTCCACGAACTCCACGTCCCGTCGAGCTGGCTGACCGCCTGACGCGACCGCCGCGGCGCGGTCGCTACCAGGTCAGGTGCGCCGAGACCAGCCCGCCACCGCCGCGGACCGGCATGATCGTGGCGGTGATCGGCGGGCCGTCGTCGTCCTCGCCCCAGTCGCGGGTGAAGTAGGCGGCAGCGCCGAGGCCGAGGGCGGCGCCGACCGCGGCCAAGCCGGCGGTGGTCCGATCGTCGACGTTGCCGGTGGCCATGACGCCGCTGGCGCCGCCCGCGACCGCGCCGACGATGCCGGCGGCGTCGATGACGAGGGTCTGCGCGCGGCTGACCCGCGGCAGCCGGCTGGCCAGGTACGCGCCGGCGCCGAGGCCGGCGTCGGCGGCGATCGCCAGCGTGATCGCGACCTGCTTGCTGCTGAGGTCGGGGTTGGCTGCGGCCAGGCCGAGGCCGGTGAGGGCCAGGGTCCACTGCCCGCCCGAGTTGGTCAGCGCGACCTGGCCGGCGGTGGGCGCGTCGCTGGCCAGCAGCAGCGCCAGCCCGACGCCCGCGCCCTGACCGGCGAGCAGCGTGAGCCCGAACCAGCTCTCGCGATCGGGCTCGCTGGCGACCAGCGCCATCGCGCCGTTGAACGCACCCCACACCGCGCCCGAATTGATGAGCGCGCGCTGCCCGGACGTCGGCCGGGCGTTCAGCGACAGCAGCGCGCCGCCGGCGCCACCGACCAGCGCGAGCCCGATGAAGCCCTCGCCGCTGTCGCATTCGAGGGCGACGCAGATCTCGATGCCGACCGCGGCGCCGTGCAGGGTCTGGAACAGCGCCAGCTCGGCGCGTGCGCCCTGGTCGGGACGCTCGCGGCCGCCGTGGCTGCCGCCGGCGGTGGCGGCGATGCCGAGGCCGCGGTGGGCCTGGAGCGTCGCCGGGTGATCGGGGAAGCGGGCGTCGAGCTGGGCCAGGGCGGCCCGGGCAGCACGGCGATCGTCCCTCGCCAGCGCCGCGAAGGCCTGGTGGTAGAGCTGCCACGCCGCGTCGTCGCGCGCCGCCGGGGCCGTGGTCGCCGGCAGCTCGTCGTCCACATCGTCGGGCAGCATGGTCGGCGGCGCGGGCGCCGGCTGCCCGTGCGCGAGCCCGACTCCGACTCCGAGCCACGTGCCGATTGCGGTCAGGGCGCAGGTCGCGGCTCGGCTCGGTCCGGTTCGCACGCCGCGAGCATAACCCGGGGCCGCGGCGCCCGCGCGGCTGGCTCTGGCTTCAGTAGGGGGCGAAGCCGGTGCACCTGGGCAGGATGCGGATGCTCTGCGAGCCGGGGCTGGTCATCGACGCACACGCACAGGGCCTGGGTGTTGATCCCGCCCAGCGAGCGCGGGCTCGCGCACGGCAGCGGCGCCGGCCGCGTCGACTTGCCGCCGCTGGCGCTGACCATGATCAGGCCGTCGCCGAAGGTCAGCTCGGAGTGCTCGAGGTGGCCGTCCGCGCTCACGATCTTGAGCCGGACCGCGAAGCCGAACGCGCGGCACAGCCAGTCGATCGCGCCGATCGCGTCGTCGTAGTAGACCGCCGACGAGATCCGCGGCCAGTTGGCGGGTGCCGGCTTGCTGTGGGACATGCGCGTCTCCGATCGTCGTCGTCGTCGTCGGTCAGGGCCGCGGTGGCCCGCAGTCGGCCATGCAGACCGAGTCGCAGCCGTCGATGCCGCAGGGGTAACAGCACGACAGCCGGGGGTTGCACGCGTGGGCCGCCCGCGTTGGGTCCTGGCTCATGCGGCCGACGGCACAGATCGTCCCCGGGCCACCGACGACCTGGCCGGCGTCGACCTCTGCCCACCCCGCGCCGGGCCCGTTCGGCGGGACGCGCCCCGACGCCGTCGGGCGTCCGCCACCACACGCGGCCAGGGTGACCACAGCGATCATGACGAAGCGCGTGCGGTGATGCATCGGCATCTGCGCACGATACCCTGGCACGGGTGAGGGCTCCACCGTCCTGGAGTGTGTGACGATGGGTTGGAGTAGGCCGCCATGCAAGCAACCCAGGCCGCGGCCGCCCTCGCCGAAGCCCAGGCCGAGGTGCTGCACCTGCCGGGCGCCCGCGACCGTCATCGGCGCGCGCTCGCGCGGGCGATCGAGCTCGCCGAGGGTGCCCTCGCGGCGGACCCGCACGAGGGCGGCGACCCGGCGGTGATCGCGGCGGCGCGGGCCACGCTGGTGACGGCCCACGCTGCGCGCGCTCGCGACGCCCGCCACGGCGCGGGGCAGCTGTCGCTCGGCGCGCAGCGCGCTCCGACCCCCGACGCGTGCGACCACGGCTGGCAGCGGGTCGAGGAGATCGTGGCGGTGGCCGAGGCGTCCGCGGGCGTGGCGATGCGGCTCGCGGTCGCGCTCGACGACCGCGCGGCCTGGACAGCGGCCCGGGCGGCCGAGGCGGCGGCGCGCGACGCCCGCCGGCTCGTCGACGAGCGCAACCACGCCTACACGTTCCACACCGACCCCGGGTTCTCGTTCGGGGAGGGCTGGTACCTCGCGGCGGCGGCCGTGCTCGCGGGCGTGGCGATCCAGCTCGAGCCGGGCAAGCCGCAGACGGCGTCGGGTGAGCGCTTCCTGCGCGACGCGGGCCTGGCCGAGCGGCTCTCTCCGCCACGCTCGCGCCCCCGCGCGAACAAGCAGCTCACCGCCATCGTCGCGCGCGCGTTCCGCGCCGATCCGCTCGCGGCGCAGCGACGGCTGCGGGCCGCGTTCCTCGGCGAGGCACCGATCCCGCCGGCGATCCGCGCCTGGGCCGAGGCGGCGCTCGCGGGCGCGAGGCCGGGCCAGCACGTCCTCGTGTGGGTGCGTCACGGCGTCCACCACCCGACCCGCAACACGGCCTATCCCGAGCTGATGGGGCTGGTCGGGCGCGCGGCCACGGCCGGGCTCGTGCCGGTGCTGATCGGCGACGCCGTCCGCGGCGGTGCGGTCCCGCCGGGCGCGGTCGACCTGACGCTGTTCTGGAAGCAGCCGCTGTTTCAGGGCGAGGACATGCGGCGCGCGCAGCTCCAGCTGTTCGAGCACCTGCGCGAGACCCACGGTCTGGTCGGCCAGGTCGGGGTCACCACCGCTGGCATGGACGGGCCCGCGCTGATGGGCCTGCCGACCGCGTACCTCACCGAGCTGCCCAACCCGCGCATCGGCGCGTGGGTCGGCGCGGTCCCCGGCTACCAGGAGGTCGTGCGCGACGCCGGGTACCTCGCGCGCATCGACGACACCCTGCGCCGCTGGGCCACCTGAGACGGTTGGCAACAATAGGGTTTCGGAATGTCGGCCTGCTCGCGACGCCCAACCCTCGACTCTTGATTCCGTACAGATCGGGCCGGCACTCCGGTGCCGGGCCGATCGATCGATGACACAGGGTTGGTTTCTGCCAACCCTGTGAGTCGGTCCTGCTCTGTCGGTCAGGTCTCGCCCAGCTCGCGCCACGACGGCGGCAGGTTCTTCTCGACCTCGACGGCGCCGACCTTCGGGCTCGGCCTCGGACCCTGGCGCCGGGCCCAGGCCGCCATCGCGGTCACGCCCTCCTCGAGGCTGACCCGGTCCTGGTAGCCGAGCACGGCGCGCGCCTTCGCGTGCGACGCGTGCACGTGCGCGACCTCGTGTCGGGCTGGCAGGTAGCGGGGCGAAAACGGCACGCCCATCGCGCGGCTGACCGTCTCGCCCAGCTCGTTGACGGTGACCGCGCGGTCGGCCCCGAGGTTGAAGATCTGGTCGTAGGCGGCGGGCTCTTCGATCGCGCCCGCGATCACCGGGGCGACGTCGGACACGTGGCTGAACGCGCGGGTCTGGGTGCCGTCGCCGAAGATCGTGAGGGGCTCGCCGCGCAGGAGCTGGCGCAGGAAGATGCCGACCACGTTGCGGTAGGGATCGCCGAGGTGCTGGCGCTCGCCGTAGACGTTGTGGGGGCGGACGATGATCGACCGCAGGCCGAAGACGTCACGGCTGATGCGCAGGTCCTGCTCGACGGCGGCCTTGGCCACGCCGTAGGGATCGTCGGGCGCGGTCGGCATCTCCTCGGTGACCGGCGGCGCCGTGCGGCCGTAGACCGCGATCGACGACGTGAACACGAAGCAGCGCACGTCGTGACGGACCGACGCGTTGATGAGGTTCACGCTGCCGATCAGGTTGTTCTGGTAGTTGAACCGCTTGATGAAGTGGCTCAGGCCCTCGGCGGCGTAGGCCGCGAGGTGGAAGACGTGGGCGAAGCGGTGGGCGGCGAACAGGCGGTCGACCAGCTCGACGTCGAGGATGGAGCCTTCGACGAAGTGGGCCCGCGGATCGACGTTGTCGCGGAAGCCGCCGGAGAGGTCGTCCGGGGCGACGACCTGGTGCCCGCGCGCGAGCAGCTCCGTGACGACATGGGAGCCGATGAACCCGGCGGCGCCGGTCACGAGGATCGCCCTTGGCTGCATCGGGCCCAGGTACCACGCCGGCTGGCGACGACGACGACCGTGTCGGCGTCATGACGTCGACGGCCCGACGCGCAGGCACCGCCCTGGATCCAGCCAGTTGCGATCGCCCGCGCCCGGCACGGGCGTTGCTACGTCTGCCATCAGCCCCGCGTCGTGGGGCCCGTGGCGCAATCAGCAGGAGCGTGTTCGATGATGCGACGTTGCAAGTGGCTCGCGGTGACCTCGATGCTGGTGGTGATGTCGCTGGTGCAGCCGTGGTCGAGCGGCGCGGCCGTGGCGGGGGCCGATCCCCGGCCGTTCCGGGCGGTGGCGGCGCACAGCGACCTCCGCGCCCAGCTCGCGGAGGCCCAGGCCGAGCTGGAGCAACTGCGGCGCGAGAACCAGCAGCTTCGACGCGAGGTGACCGTGCTGCGCGACGCCGAGGCCGCCCGCGCCCGGAAGCTGGCCGACCAGCTCGGCTCGACGCTGATCGAGAGCCTGCACTGACGACCTCAGCGGCAGGTGCCCGAGGCGACGTGCGAGAGGAAACCCCGCCCAGCCCCCCCCGGCCTGGCTCAGCCGGGCCGGCCGGTGATCGCGGCGGTCGCGACCAGCTCCTGCAGCAGCGCCATGGTGGCGTGGCCGGAGCAGCCGAACGGGTTGAGCATCGCCTTGTCCGAGTACTTGAGCAGGAGCGACGGATTGACCTTGGCCAGGTTCACCTGACCCATCGTCCAGTTCGCGAACCGCCGCTCGGAGATCTCCTCGAACACGAGGATGCGGACGTGGCTGTGGCGCGGATCGCGGACGATGGTGTTGAACAGGTCGCAGACCTCGTCGCGCCCACCCTCGAGGACCTGGATGAAGACGCCGTCGGAGACGCACAGCATCCCGGTGATCCCGAGCTTGGGGTTGTTGCGGCGCGACTGCTCGAGGATCGAGTCGACCTCGGGCCCCTGGGTGGCGGCGCGGCTGGCGTAGAGACAACGGACGAGCATGGCGGCCTTAGCCTTTCTGCTGGATGAGAGAGAGGAACTCGCGCCGCAGGGTGGCGTCCTTGAGGAACGAGCCGCGCATCACGCTGTTGGTCATCTTGGCGCCGGTGTCCTTCACCCCGCGCCAGTGCATGCAGAAGTGATCGGCCTCCATGACCACCGCCAGCCCGTCGGGCGTGACCTTGTCGACCAGCAGATCGGCGAGCTGGGTGATGGCCTCCTCCTGGATCTGCGGCCGGCTCATCACCCACTCGGCCAGCCGCGCGTACTTGGACAGGCCGATCAGGTTGGAGTGCTCGTTGGGCATCAGCCCGATCCACAGCCGGCCCATGATCGGGCACAGGTGGTGGCTGCAGGCGCTGCGGATCGTGATCGGGCCGACGATCATCAGCTCGTTGAGCCGCTCGGCGTTGACGAACTCGGTCACCGCCGGCGGCCCGACGTAGCGGCCGCGGAAGACCTCGTTGAGGTACATCTTGGCGACCCGGCGCGCGGTGTCGCGGGTGTTGTGGTCGCTGTCGGTGTCGATCACCAGGCTGGCGAGCACGCTCTTGAGCTTGTCGGCGACCTCGTCCTGCAGCGCCTCGAGCTCACCGGGCTCGAGGAAGGCGGCGATGTTGTCGTTGGCGTGGAAGCGCCGGCCGGCGCGCTGGATGCGGGCACGGATGCGCGCCGAGACCGGCGGCGGCGTGGGGTCCGGTGGCGGCTTGGGATGGTCGGGCATGGTTGTCTCCGGGCGTTGGACGCGGTGGACCGGTCGCAAGATACCTCCGCGGGCGCGTCGGTTCCCGGGATCTTGCCCGGTGAACGGTGACCGATCGCGGCCATGTGAGGCACCGAGCGCAGCTCGGGCCGGGGTTGCTCTGGGTTGGTTTCTGCCAACCCTGTGAGCCACCGAGCGAACCAGGCTACTCTCCGCCGGCCATGGCTCGCCCGCTCTTCGCCATCCTGGGCCTCGCGACGTTGTTGACGTCTTGCTGCCCGCAACCCGCGCACAAACCCGAGACCGTCCCCGTCATGCCGCAACCGTCGCCGATCACCGACGTCGCGCCGACGCCGCCGAGCCCACACGACGCGGCGCTGGCCGAGGTCGCGCGCCTGACCGCCCTCGCCAACCAGGACCCGCTGCTGGCGCCGTGGCCGGGCGCGTACGGGGGCGTGCCGCCGTTCGATCACCTGCAGCCCGACGCGTTCCCGGCCGCGTTCACGACCGGCATCGCGCTGCGCGCCGCCGAGCTCGAGGTCCTGGTCACCGACCCGGCGCCGGCGACCTTCGCCACCACGGTGGTGCCGCTCGAGGACGCCGGTCGCCACCTCCACCGGGCCGAGATCCTGTTCGGGGTCTTGACCTCCGGGCTCAACGGCCCCGAGGCCCAGGCCCTCGACGAGACGTGGTCGCCCAAGCTGGCCGCCGCCGCCGATCAGCAGCTCCGCTTCAACCAGCCGCTGTTCGATCGGGTCGCGGCGGTGTACGCCGCTCGCGCGCAGGCAGGCCTCGATCCGGTCCAGCTCCGGCTGCTCGAGAAGCTCTACGCCGACATGGTCCGCGGCGGCGCCAAGCTCGACGTCGACGGCAAGGCCAAGCTCGGCGCCATCAACCAGGAGCTGGCCGGCTTGTACACGGCGTTCGGCAACAAGGTCCTGGCCGACGAGGACACCTGGATCGTCCTCGACAAGAAAGTCGACCTCGCCGGGCTGCCGGCCGATCTAGTGGCCAGCTACGCCGCCGCCGCCGAGGAGCGCAAGCTGCCCGGCGCGTGGGCGGTGGTCAACACCCGCTCGAGCGTCGATCCGTTCCTGGCCGCGTCGAGCCGGCGCGACCTGCGCCAGCGGGTGTGGACCGCGTTCAAGGGCCGCGGCGATCACGGCGACGGCAACGACACCAAGACCACGATCGCCCGCATCGTCAAGCTGCGCGCCGATCGCGCCACGCTGCTCGGCTACCCGAGCCACGCCGCCCTGCGCATGGACGACACGATGGCCAAGGATCCGGCCGCCGCCATGGCCCTGATGATGCGGGTGTGGCCGGCCGCGGTCGCCCGGGTCAAGCAGGAGGTCGCCGACCTGACGCCGTTCGCGCGCAAGGACCACGTCAAGGGCGCGATCGAGCCGTGGGACTACCTCTACTACCAGGAGACGGTGAAGGCCGCGAAGTACAAGCTCGACAGCGAGGAGCTCAAGGCCTACTTCACCCTCGACAACATGATCGCGGCCTCGATGTACATGGCCGAGCGCCTGTACGGCCTGACGTTCAAGGAGGTCACCGGCACGGTGCCGACCTTCCACGCCGACGTCCGGGTCTGGGAGGTCCACGACAAGACCTCGGGCGCGCTGGTCGGCCTGTTCTACGGCGACTACTTCGCGCGCGCCGGCAAGCGCTCGGGCGCGTGGATGTCGAGCTACCAGGTCTACGAGACCTTCACCGGCACCTCCCGCATCCCGATCGTCTCCAACAACAACAACTTCGTGCGCGGCGCCGCCGGCGCGCCGATCCTGATCTCGCTCGACGACGCCGAGACCCTGTTCCACGAGTTCGGCCACGCGATCCACTACCTGGTCGCGACCGTGCCGTATCCCGGCCTGTCCGACACCCCCTCGGACTTCGTCGAGTACCCGTCGCAGGTCCACGAGATGTGGGTGCTGTCGCAGCCGATCCTCGACAAGTTCGCGCGCCACTACCAGACCGGGGCCGCGATGCCGAAGGCGCTGCTCGCCAAGATCGCCGCCGCCCGCACGTTCAACCAGGGCTACGCCACCGTCGAGTACCTGTCGGCGGCGATCGTCGACATGGAGCTGCACACGATGCCCGGCGGCGTCATCGACCCGACCAGCTTCGAGCGCGACACCCTCGCGAAGATCGGCGCGCCGCGCGAGGTCGCGATGCGCCACCGCCTGCCGCAGTTCAACCACCTGTTCACCAGCGACGAGTACTCGGCCGGCTACTACAGCTACCTGTGGAGCGACGTGATGGCGGCCGACACGATCGCGGCGTTCAAGGAGACCGGCGACCTGTTCGACCCGACCCTGGCCGCCAAGATGAAGACCTTCATCCTCGCGCCCGGCAACGGCAGCGACCGGGCCGAGGCCTATCGCCAGTTCCGCGGCCGCGACCCCGACGTCAAGGCGCTGCTGGCCAAGCGCGGCTTCCCGACCGACTGACCGTCCATCAGGGGATGACCTCGGGCGGCGGGGCGGCGCGCTCGAGCACGAGCAGCGCCCACTCGGCGGACAGCAGGCCGCCGCTGCCGGTGGCCTCGGGGTCCCACGCCGACGGCGGCCACGCCCCGTTCGGCTGCTGCTCGAGCTCGAGCTGGTTGCAGAACTCGCTGTACCAGTCGATGCCGGCGAGGTCGGTGATCGCCATCGACTCCATGCCCTTCATGATCGAGTACATGGTCAGGTAGTCGGACGGCTGCCCGTGCCAGCCCGCGCCGTTCTGGTCGTTCCACACCCGGTGCAGGTAGCCGAGCGCGGCCGCCGCGCCAGGGTCGTTGGCGTCGCGCCCGAGGAACGAGAACTGCTGGACGAGGGCGCCGGTCTTGTAGGCCTCGACTGGTACAGCGAGTTCTGCAACCAGCTCGAGCTCGAGCAGCAGCCGAACGGGGCGTGGCCGCCGTCGGC
>JAYVSF010000935.1:0-1638 GCA_043775605.1 Myxococcales bacterium | reverse complement strand
GAAGGGTGGCGGCCTTGTGCGGTGGCGCGGGCTCGGCGCGTCGCGCGGGCAACGACGTCGCGGTGGTGGCGACCGGGGCCTCGGCGGTCGCGCTCGGGTCGCGCTCGGCGGGTGCGGCCAGGCCCAGCGCGATCGCGCCGGCCAGGGCGGGAATGATCGCGGCGACGTCGAGCGGCAGCGCGGTCGCGAACGGCAGCGGCCCGGCCGCGAACGTGCCGGCGACCAGCACCGCGGCCAGCCCGGCGACCGCGGCCGCGATCAGGCCCAGCGGCACCGCCGATCGTCGTCGGCCCAGGCGCGCGCCGACGATCGTCGCCACCGCCAGGACCAGGCCGGCGGCGAACGACAGCCGCAGCACCGCGTCGGCCAGCGGCCCGGTCGCGGCCGCGTTGCCGCGGTGGACGGCGACCCACGCCAGCGGCCCGCCGCCGCCCGCGAGGTAGTCGAACAGGCGGACCAGCACCCAGGCCGCGAGCAACGCCGGCGCCGCCACCCGGGCGCCGCCGAACGCCCGCGCCCACGAGCCGCTCAGCCGGCGCGCGATCGCCACGCCGATCGCCAGCAGCGGCAGCCAGGCCAGCGGCGCCAGCAGGCTCATGGGCACCCGGCCTGCGGCCCGGCCGGTACGGACGTCGCTCGCTCGCAGACTCGCTGGCTCACGAGGCGGCGCCTCGGGCCAGGGCCGCGACGCTGAGCTCGCCGGTGGTGCGCAGGATCAGGACCCGCGAGTCGCCGCGCGGCCCGGCCAGGATGCGAGCGTCGGCGATCGGCTGGTTCGCCAGCGCGCGGTCGAGCGCGGCGCGGCCCTCGGGAGGGGCGACGATCAGGAGCTCGCGCGCGTCGATCAAGGTCTCGGGCGTGCCGTCCTCGCGGCGCGGTCGCACGCCGAGCGCGAGCGCGGCCGGCGCGGTCGCCAGCAGGCGCTGGAGCTGGCCGCCGATCGCGGCGCCGACCTCGGGCCACTCGAACACGCCGGCGTCGGTCAGCGCGGCGTGCTGATCGCGCGCGGCCTGCTCCCACGCGCCGCCGTCGGCGAACGGCAGATCGTCGCGGTGACCGCCGCGTGGCCAGGCCCGGGCCAGCAACCGCGCCGACCACAGCTCGTCCTCGCGGACCGCGCGGCTGCGCTCCCACAGCTTCGGCAAGGCGGCGGTCGGCAACAGCGCCAGGTGGAGCGGCGTCTCAGGCGTCCACAGCCGGCTGGCGTCGTCGGTGGCCGGCTCGTCGCCCGGCGTGAAGCCGAGATCGGCGAGCCGGTGGCGGCAGCGGGTCGCCGCGTCGTGGACGGCGCCGCGCAGCGCGTCGAGTCGGGTCCGCTCGTCGACCAGCGCGGCCTCGGCGGCGCGCGCGACCCGGCGGCGACGCACGGCCAGGCCGCCCTCGAGCGCGGCGACCAGCCGGCGCTGGCGGGCCGCGCGCGGCGTGACCCGGGCCCGCTCGGTCTGGTCCTCGTGATCGCGTCGACGGCGGGACAGCAGCTTGCTCGCGCCGATCCACGCGCCGGCGATCACCGCCGCGGCGAGGAAGCCCAGATCAGCGCGGCGGTCGCGTCGGCGCCGACCACGACGCTGGCGCTGGTCACGGTCGCGCCCGCGCCCGCGCCGGTGCCCGCGCCGCCGGTCGCGGACCGCACGCCGG
>JAYVSF010000934.1:0-2666 GCA_043775605.1 Myxococcales bacterium | reverse complement strand
CGAGGTCGAGGTCGCGGGCGATGGCGTCGGCCTCGGGGTTGACCTCGAGCACCGCGCGCAGCATCGGGCCGCGCAGGTTGGTCGCGTCGATGCGCTGGCGGTACTTGTCGACCAGCGACGCCGACGTCTCCGCGCCCGACGTCATCCGGGCCTGGAGCTCCGCGATCGACACCTCGGCGACGTCGGCGGCCGGGATCGGCGCGGGCGTGACCGCCGTCGCCGTCGCCGTCGCCGTCGGTTGCGCGCGACCGGCGCCGGTCGGGCGCTCGTCCTTGCGGCTGCCGCACCCGGGCAGCGCCGCCGCCGCCACGATCGCCCCGACCTGGAACAGCTCCCGACGCCCGAGCGAGTCACCCATGCCCGGATGATCTCCGAAGGTATCCGCCGCCGTCAACCGTCGCGCGATCGGCCCTCACCCGATCGGCGGCGCGCGCCGGGGCCACGGATGGGCCGCCTCGAGGCTGGTCGCCAGCTCGAGCAACGTGCGATCGCGGCCGCGCGCGGCTCCGAACTGGACGCCGATCGGCAGCCCGGCGCGGCTCCGCCCCAGCGGCAGCGAGATCGCCGGTGCGCCGGCGACGTTGTACGGCGCCGTGAACGGGCAGTAGGCGCGGATCCGCTCGAACTTGGTCGCGAACGGCTGATCGGTCGCGAGGTAGCCGAGCGGCGGCGCCGGGCACGCGACGGTCGGTGACACCAGCACGTCGTGGCGCTCCATCAGCGCGGCGAACACCCGCTCGAAGCGCCGCAGCCGACGGATCGCCGCGACCGTGGCCCGCCGGCCCGCGGTGAAGGTCGCGGCCAGCCCCGACGTCCACGGCTCGACCCGGGTGCGATCGAAGCCGCGGTGGAGCATCAGGCGCGCGGTCTTGACCTGGAGCCAGGCCAGGAAGCCCCAGTACGAGAGGAAGTCGTCGAGGAGCTGGGTCGAGAACGGGCACGCGAGCTCGGTGACCTCGTGGCCGAGGGCGGCGCAGGCACGGCCGGCGGCGACGACCGCGGCCTGGACCTCGGGGTCGACCGGCGCCGCGACCGGCGAGTCGACGAACACGCCGATGCGCAGCGGCCGGGCCGGGCCAGCGTCGACCGGGCCCAGCTTGGTCATCGCGCGATGGAACGCGATCGTGTCGCGCACCGTCCGGGTGACGACGCCGTGGACCGCGACGTTGACCGGCAACAGCCGCGAGCCCTCCATGTCCATGACCCGCCGGCTGGGCTTGTAGCCGACCAGGCCGCAGCACGCCGCCGGGATCCGGATCGAGCCGCCGCCGTCGCTGGCGTGGGCGAGCGGGACCACTCCGGCCGCCACCAGCGCGGCGGCGCCGCCCGAGGATCCGCCGGTCGATCGCGTCGGGTCCCACGGGTTGCGCGCCGGCTCACGGTAGAGCGGCTCGGTGGTCGCGGTCAGCCCGAACTCCGGCGTCGCGCTCTTGCCGAGCACCCGCACCCCGGTCGTCTCGAAGCGCCGGACGAACGGGTCGGAGGTGCGCGAGACGAACGCGCCGGCCCCCGCCGAGCCCCAGCCGGTCGCCACGCCCTTCACCTGACACAGGTCCTTCACGAAGGTCGGCAGCCCGGCGAGGTCGCCGCCGGGCGCCCCCGCGATCAGCGACGCGCGAGCGCGATCGAACGACGTCGCGACCACCGCGCCGAGCGCGGCCGCCGCCTCGGTCCGCGCGATCGCCGCCTCGAGCACCTCCGCCGCGGAGACGTCACCACGCTGGATCCGCGCCAGGGTCTCGACCGCATCCCATTCGTCCATGTGCGTTCAGCTCGGCTTCCGATTCGGGGTCGGGTCGGACGCGATGGCCCGGCCGATGATCGTCCGCTGGATCTCGCTGGTGCCCTCGTAGATCCGCAGCGGCCGGATCGCCCGGTACAGGTGCTCGACCACTGCGCCGCGCATGACCCCGCGCCCGCCGAGGAGCTGGACCGCGCGATCGATGACGTCCTGCGCGGCCTCGGTGGCGAACAGCTTGGCCATCGACACCTCGACGGTGGCGCGGGCGGCGCCGTGATCGCGGAGGTGGGCGGCGCGCAGGGTCAGGAGGCGCGCGGCGTCGATCGCGGTGGCCATGTCGGCGAGGTGGGCCTGGACCAGCGGCTGCTCGGCCAGGGCCTTGCCGAACTGCTGGCGGGCGCGGACGTGGGTGACGGCCTCGTGCAGCGCACGCCGGGCCATGCCGACCGCGGCGGCGGCGACCGAGACCCGGAAGGTGTCGAGGGTCTGCATCGCCAGCTTGAAGCCGGCGCCGACGCCGCCGATCACCGCGCCGGCGTCGACGTGCGCGCCGCGCAGGACGAGGCGGCCGAGCGGGTGCGGCGCGATCGGCTCCTGGGCCACGACCTCGACGCCCGCCGCCGCGAGCGGCAGCCAGAACGCCGTGATGCCACGGCGCCCGGCCGCGGGATCGACGGTGGCGAACACGATCGCGTGGCTGGCCAGGCCGAGGTTGGAGATGAAGAGCTTGTCGCCGTCGAGGCGGTAGCGGCCGTCGGGCAGCGCGCGGGCGGTGGTCGCGAGCGCGGCGACGTCGCTGCCGGCGTCGGGCTCGGTCAGCGCGAACGCGGCGATCGCGCGGCCGGCGGCGAACTCGGGCAGCGCCGCGCGCTGGGTCGGCGAGCCGGCGACGCCGAGCGCGAACGTGCCGAGGCCCTGGACCGCG
>JAYVSF010000933.1:0-3015 GCA_043775605.1 Myxococcales bacterium | reverse complement strand
CCCCGTCCGTCGAGCATCACCAGCGTCGCGTCGATCGCCGCGGCCGCGAGCCTCGGCATTCCGAGCCTGCGCAGGCCGTGCGCCAGGGCGCGGACATCGCCAGCGCGGGCGACGTGCGACGCGAGCACCACCGTCACGATCCGCAGCGCCATCGCCAGGCCGACCGCGGCGCCGTGGGCGTTGAGGTCGATCGCCCAGCGCCCGACGCCCACCGTCCACCACGAGTCCAGCCGCGGATCCTCGGCGAACAGCGCGTAGCCGACGATGATCAGGAGGCCGATCGGGACGAGCTTCGTCACCTGCCGGCGCAGCCGTGCGCCGCCGAGCCCGAGCCACAGCCAGGCGCAGCCCATCACCGCCGCCACGCCGGCGACCAGCCACCAGCGCGGCAGGAAGAAGACCGCGACCGCGACCGCGACCAG
This sequence comes from Myxococcales bacterium, assembly GCA_043775605.1. GTDB lineage: Bacteria > Myxococcota_A > Polyangia > Haliangiales > Haliangiaceae > UBA2376. The sequence continues at coordinate 2,593 of JAYVSF010000933.1, read as the reverse complement.
GAAGCCGACCCGAAGTCGCGGGCCGCCCGGGAAGCTGCGCACCCCTGCGGGCGGCGCGGCCATCAGCTCGCCAGGGCCTTCGCCACCAGCTCGTTGACCGCGGCCGGGCTCGCCCGTCCGCCCGCCGCCTTCATCACCTGGCCGACGAAGAACCCGAGTAGCCCGACCTTGCCGGCCCGGTACTCGGCGACCTTGCCGGCGTGCTTGCCGAGGACCTCGGCCACCGTGGCCCTGAGCTCGCCGTGATCCGCGACCAGGCCCAGGCCGCGGGCCGCCACGATCGCCGCCGGATCACCGCCGTCGGCGATCAGCGTGGCCAGGACCTCCTTGCCGGCCGCGCCGGTGACCGCGCCGTCGTCGACCAGCCCGACCAGCGCGGCCAGCCCGGCCGGGGTCAGCGCGGTGGCGTCGAGCTCGCGATCGCCGACCTCGCGCGGCACCTCGTTGATGAGCCAGCGGGCCAGGCTGCGCAGCCGGGTCGGCGCCGCGGTCAGCGCCGCCTCGAAGAAGTCGCTGGTCGGACGGTCGCCGGTCACCAGGTCGGCCTCGTCGGCCGGCAGCTCGAGCTCACGGTAACGGGCGTAGCGGGCCGCAAGCTCGGGGTCGCGCTCGCGGGCGATCGCGCGCTGCTCGGCGCCCGACTTCCGGGTCGGTCGGGTCGCCGCGCGCGCCGACTTGCCGGACCGCACCTCGGCCTGCGCGGCGTCGGTGACCGCGACCGCGTCGCCGGCTGTCGCCGTCCGGGCCGTCGACTCGCGCAGCGTGATCGTCCGGTTGAGCACCAGCGCGCCCGGCCGCGAGTCCTCGCTGTCGGCGATGAAGTAGCCGACCCGCTCGAGCTGCATCGGCGTGCCCGGCGGCAGCGCGGCCACGTGCGGCTCGACCACCGCGCCCTCGATCACCTCGAGCGAGCGCGGGTTGAGCGCCGCCGTCAGATCGTCGCCGACGTCGGGCTTCTCGACCGTGAACAGCCGGTCGTACAGCCGCACGGTGCAGCGCACGCCGCGCGCGGCCGACACCCAGTGGAGGACGCCCGAGACCCGCTCGCCGACCGGGTTGCCGCCGCCGAGGGTGCCGGCCACCAGCGAGCAGCGCAGCTCGCGCACCGCGCCGGCCTCGTCCTTCACCACCTCGTCGCAGCGGATGCAGCCGGCGTGGCGCAGGCGGACCACGCGGCCCGGGGCCAGCCGCTTGTAGCCAGCGGGCGGATCCTCCTGGAAGTCCTCGCGGTCGATATAGATGTGCTCATCGAAGGGCAGGTCGCGCCGGCCCCGGCTGCCGTCGGCGTCGATGTCCTCGGGAAACAGCGGCCCGCTGACCATCGACGGCCCGTCGAGGTTCGTGATCGTCACCGCCAGCGGCCGCAGCACGCCGAGCAGGCGGGGCGCGCGCTGGTTGAGGTCGCCGCGCACCGCGTACTCGAGCTTGCCGACGTCGATCGTCGAGTTGTTCTTGGCCACGCCGACCAGCTCGCAGAACGCGCGGATCGCCTCGGGCGTGTATCCGCGTCGGCGCATGCCGGCCAGAGTCGGCATCCGCGCGTCGTCCCAGCCGTCGACGACCTTGTCCTGCACCAGCCGCAAGAGCTTGCGCTTCGACATCATCGTGTAGTCGAGGACCAGCCGCGCGAACTCGTACTGGTGCGGCCGGGTCTCGCTGCCGCCCGGCGGGCGGTCGCCGAGCAGGCGGGGCAGGGGCCGGACCTCGGTCGCGTCGACGACCCAGTCGTACAGCTCGCGGTTGTTTTCGAACTCGAGCGTGCAGATCGAGTGGCTGATGCCTTCGAACGCGTCCGACAGCGGATGGGCGAAGTCGTACATCGGGTAGATGCACCAGGCATCGCCGGTCCGGTGGTGATGGGCGTGGCGGATCCGGTAGAGCAGCGGATCGCGCATCTTCATGTTGGCGGCGGCGAGGTCGATCCTGGCTCGCAGCACGCAGGCGCCGTCGGCGAGCTCGCCGGCCCGCATGCGCGCGAACCGCTCGAGGTTCTCGGCCACAGAGCGGTCGCGCCACGGCCCCGGTCGCCCGGGCTCGGTCAGGCTACCGCGGTGGGCCCGGATCTGCTCGTCGTCGAGATCGTCGACGTAGGCCAGGCCGCGCTCGATCAGGCGGCGGGCCAGCCCGTACATGTCCTCGAAGTAGTCCGAGGCGTACAGCACTCGCGACGGCACGAAGCCCAGCCAGAGGACGTCGCGCTCGATCGCTTCGACGTACTCGACCTCTTCCTTGGTCGGGTTGGTGTCGTCGAAGCGCAGGTTGCAGGTGCCGTCGTAGTCGCGGGCGATGCCGAAGTCGACGCAGATCGCCTTGGCGTGGCCGATGTGGAGGTAGCCGTTGGGCTCCGGCGGGAAGCGGGTGGCGATGTGGACGTGGCGGCCAGCCGCCAGATCCTCGTCGATGATGGTGCGCAGGAAGTCCTTGCCGCGCTCGTCGCTCATGCGGGCGAAGACTTACCACGCCCGGCGTCGGCGCGGGCCCCGGGCCCGAGGCTCTCACAGGGTTGGCAGAAACCAACCCTGTGTCATCGATCGATCGGCCCGGCACCAGCGTGCCGGCCCGATCTGTACGGAATCAGAGCCGAGGGTTGGTC
>JAYVSF010000932.1:0-3864 GCA_043775605.1 Myxococcales bacterium | reverse complement strand
GCGCCGAGGTTGGTGCCGTCGCCGCCGTTCCCGGCGAGCACGACGTAGCCGCAGTACACACGAGACAGGGGCGGCTTCACTCGCAGGGCGGCCCAGGCCGCGGGCTGGGGCGTGAACAGCTGCGATTGCGCGCCGGGCGCGGCGGGGTGGATCGCGTTCTCGTTGGCGCCGGTGCTGAAGTAGACGCCGTTCTCGAGGTGGTACTGCTCCTCGCGGTTACGCAGCTCGGCGAAGATCGCCTGGACCTCGGCCCCGCGCGCCTTGCGGGTCTGCTTGCTGAACGTCATCACTGCGAGCCCGGCGAGGATGCCGATGATCGCGACGGCAATCAGGATCTCGATCAGGGTGAATCCCGCCTGCCGCACGACGACGGACATTGCATTGCCCGTGCCACCAACCTGAGGCGTGGCAAGTCCCGGAAACTGCGGAAACGGTCGGCGCGGCCCGGCGACTGAAGCGACGTTTCTCGGCGCGCACCAGGCCGAAAAACGTCACTCTCCACGCGAGGTTAGGGGCAGCAGCGGGGTAGCAGAAGGCTGCCACTGGCGACCGCAGTCAACCATCAGGACAGCGTCAAACACGACGACGTATGCGAGGGCGCGTCACGCGCCCGAGGCTCGCTAGTCGTCGTCGCGGCCGGCGTCGCCCTTGTCGAAGCCGAGCTTCTCCAGGCGATAACGCATCGAACGGAAGCTGATGCCGAGCAGCTGGGCCGCACGCTTGCGGACGCCGCCGGTGCGATCGAGCGCCTTCTGGACCCAGGCCCGCTCGTAGTCGGCGACCAGCCGATCGAGATCGACGCCGTCGTCGGGCAGCTCGCCGGCCGACGCGGCCGGGACCTTGTGAACGGCGCTACGCAGGGCTGGCAGGTCGTCGACATCGAGCAGCGGCCCGCTGGCCAGCGCCACCGCCCGCTCGATGATGTTCTCGAGCTCGCGCACGTTGCCGGGGAAGTCGTGCTCCTCGAGTCGCGCCGCGGCCGCCGGGGTCATGCCGGTGAACGGCTTGCCGTGGTCCTTGGCGAACCGGCGCAGGAAGTGCTCGACCAGGAGCGGGATGTCGTCGCGGCGCTGACGCAGCGGCGGCAGCCGGACCTCGATCACGTTGAGGCGATAGTAGAGATCCTGGCGGAAGGCGCCGCGAAGGACCTCCTCCTCGAGCTCGCGGTTGGTCGCGGCGACCACCCGGACGTCCACGTCGAGCTCGCCGGTGCCACCGACCGACTTGACCCGGCGGTCCTGGAGCACGCGCAGGAGCTTGACCTGCAGACCCAAGGACAGCTCGCCGATCTCGTCGAGGAACAGGGTGCCGCCGTCGGCCTCGCGGAACAGGCCGAGCCGGTCGACGACCGCGCCGGTGAACGCGCCCTTGACGTGGCCGAACAGCTCCGACTCCATCAGCTCGTCGGGGATCGCGCCGCAGTTGACCGCGACGAACGGGCCGCCGGCGCGGTTGCCCTCGGTGTGCAGGGCGCGGGCGACCAGCTCCTTGCCGGTGCCGCTCTCGCCGGTGATGAGCACGCTGCTCTTGTTCGAGTGGATCTTGCTGATCAGCTCGAACACCCGCTGCATCGGCCGGCTCTTGCCGAGGAGCTGGGCCATGCGGACCCGGCCGGCGACCTGGTCGCGCAAGGCCAGGTTCTCCGCCACCAGCGCCCGCTTCTCCATCGCCCGGCCGATGACCGCGGTGATCTCGTCGATCTTGAACGGCTTGGTCAGGTAGTCGTAGGCGCCCTGCTTCATCGCCGCCAGCGCGGTCTCGGCCGAGGCGAAGGCGGTGACCAGGATGACCTCGGGATCGCGGTCGGCGCCGGTCCGGGCCCCGCGCAACACCGCGAGGCCATCGACGTCGCCCGGCATCCGCAGATCGGTGATGATGACGTCGAACGGGCGGGTCTTCAGGGTCGCGAGCGCGGCCGCGCCGGAGTCGACGCTGGTCACCTCGTGCCCGCCTCGCTTGAGGCAGATCGCGAGAAACTCGCGCATCGATTGTTCGTCATCGACGACCAGCACGCGGCCCATGGGAGCGCAGCATACGCGATCGCACGGCGACCGCACCGGTGCGCGGCGCCGTCGTCGGGGCGCGCCGGGTCACAGGTCGGCCAGCGTCCGACCTGTGTCATCCATCGATTGGCACCGGGGCTGCCCCGGTCCCGATCTCGACCGATCAACCCCGGCCCGACCTTCGGTCGGAGCCTCAACGCTTCCGGGCGACCACGATGACGAAGCCGCCGAGGCCGCGCAGGCCCGGGCGATCGGCCGCCGCTCGCTCGGCGCGCGCCAGCCAGCCGCCGACCACCGGCAGATCGTGCAGCGCCGCCGCCGGGGTCAGGATCCGCACGCCGCGGGTGTGGACCCAGCGCAGGTCGGGCGGCAGGTAGCCGGCCAGGCGATCGACCCGATCGTAGCGGGTGTAGACCGCGGCCTCGTCGGTCGACGCCGACACCGGCCGGGCGCCGACCACCCGCTTGACCAGCCGCCGCAGCGAGCGGGCGTTGTAGAACTCGGCCAGCACCCAGCCGCCCGGGCGCACCACGCGGGTCAGCTCGGCCAGGGCCAGCCGGACGTCGGGGACGTGGGCCAGCACCTTGAACGCGCAGGCGACGTCGACCGACGCGGTCGCGATCGGCAGCGCGGTGGCCGAGCCCTGCAGCACCCGCAGGCCACGGGCGTGGGCGTGGGCCAGCATCCCCGCCGACAGATCGACGCCGAGCGCCTGGCGGGCGAAACCGGTGATGCGGGCCAGGAGCCGGCCGGTGCCGCAGCCGACCTCGAGCACGTCGCCGCCGCGGCCGTGGCGGGCGATCAGCTCGATCGCGAGATCGTCGACGAGCTGGTGGTAGCGCTGGCCGCGGCCGCGGTCGTACCAGGCGGCGGCGTCGTCGTAGTAGCCGCGGATGCCAGACAATGTTCAGGTCCGGCGGCGCAGCGAGGTCAGCGGCACGTGGGGCGCGGTCAGGTCCGGCGCGGGCGGGCCGGCGGCGTCGGGGCCGGGCAGCAGGCTGTCGAGTTCGAAGCGGGCCGCGATCAGCGCGGCGCCGGCGTGGCCGCCGTCGGGCTCGGCGACGGCGCGGGCCAGGGTGTGGGCCGACGACGCGACCAGGCCCCAGCCCTCGAGCGGGGCGCGGCCCACGGCGTAGCAGGCCAGGGCGTGGGCCAGGCTGGCAGCCAGAGCGGCGGTCGCGCCGGTGGTCGCGTCGACGAGCACAGCGGCGGTCGCGCGGTGGCGTTCGAGGTCCGCCGTGGGCAGGTCGGGCAGGGCGGCGGTCAACGCCGAGAGCGCGGCCTCGAGCTCCTCGGCCTGGATGGCGAGCGACATGCGCGACTACTCTACGCCGTCTGCGTCATTGCGGACGTCAGGTGAGCAGCGTGGCGGCGGCGGCGCTGGCCTCGACCAGGCGGCCCTCGAGGTGGCGCCTGCGGTCGTCGTCGATGCCGGGGTGGAGGTCGGGGTGGAGCATCCGGGCCAGGCGGCGGTAGGCCCGTTTGACGGTATCGCGGTCGGCGGGACCGGCGAGGCCGAGGGTGCGGAGCGCGGCGGCGTGGACGTCGATCGACGCCGGCGCGGTCGTGGCTGGCGGCGCGCTGCGATGTGGGCCCGAGTCGCTGGCGCCGATCTCGGCGATCGTGAGGGCGCCGATCTGCCGGACGAAGTGGAGGAAGGTCAGCAGGCGGAAGCGCGGCAGCCGGGCCTGGGTCCAGAGCTGATCGAGGCGGCGCGGCTCGGCCATTGCGGCCACGATGCGGCGATCGGCCTCGTCGAGCAGGTCGGCCGGGAGCTGGTGATCGGCGACCAGCGCCAGCCGGCGCCCGGCCAGCTCGGCGGTTAGCGCGTCGGCCCGGCCGCTGTCGAGCTGGGCCTCGA
>JAYVSF010000931.1:0-2539 GCA_043775605.1 Myxococcales bacterium | reverse complement strand
GCGCGTAGTTGAGCTTGGTCAGGATCGAGAGCGAACCCGACCACGGCTTGAAGGTGCGGGTGGCGATGTCCTCGTAGAGCCGGAAGCCGGTGACCGGATCGACGTCCGGGCCGTTGGCGAGGTCGGAGTCGATCTGCCGCTTGGTCGTGCGGTAGACGTTGTTGTAGCCGTAGCTCGGGGCCGCCGCGACGACGTACCAGAGCTTGTCCTTGATGACCGGCCCCGACAGCAGGAAGCCGACGTCGGCGGCGATGCCGAGGTCGGCGCGGACGTCGATCGACGACGCCTGGGTCGCGGCGCGCTCGGACGAGGCCGCCAGCATGCCCGGGGTCAGGTAGGCGAAGACCAGGCCCTCGAACTCGTTGGAGCCGCTCTTGGTGACGACGTTGACCACGGCGCCGGTGGCGCGGCCGTACTCGGCGTTGTAGCCGCCGGTGATGACCTCGGTCTCCTCGATGAAGTCATTGAGGACTGGGCTGCCGACCGTGCCGTAGCGCAGGCCGGTGGTGTTGACACCGTCGACGTAGTACTGATTCTCGAGCGAGCTTGAGCCCGAGAACGCGACGCCGACGCCGTCGCCCTGCGACCCGGCCGCGGCGCCGAGCGCCGAGGCGAAGGTCCGGCCCGGCACCGGGATGTTCTTGGTGTACTCGGAGTCGATCGTGATGCCCTGGCTGGTCGACGTCGGGTCGATCGCCGGCGGCTTGTCGTTGATGATGATCGTCTCGGTGACGGCCTTCTGGGTGTCGATCTTCAGGAAGACCGGGGTGGTCTTCTGCAGGCCGACGCGGATGCCGCGCCGCTCGATGGTGGCGTCGCCGTAGAAGAACGTGACCAGGTAGTCACCCGGGGTGAGGTCGCTGATTTTGTAGGTGCCGTCTTCCTCGGTGATCGTGGTCTGCGAGGCCTGACCCGAGGTGGCGACGATGGTGACGCCGGCCAGGGCCTCGCCGGTCTTGGCGTCGGTGACCCGACCCTGGATGGCGCCGGTGGTGGCGCCCTGCGCGCGCGCATCGGTGGTGGCGCCGCCGGCCGCCAGCAGTGACCCGCCGGTGCCCAGGACCATCGCCAGGAGGAGCTTGTTGGTCTTCATGATCTTCGTCTTCCTCGGGCGGTCCGGCTCAGGCGCCGGTGGTGAAGGTGAAGGCGATCGGCGTCGGGGCCGGCACGCCGAACGTGTCCTTGGGCGTCGCGCTGATCCGGTAGACCGTGTTCGGCTTCAGGCCGTTGGGCAGCGAGATCTCGATGCGGTTCTTGGTGGTCGGGGGGGTGGGGCGGGTGACGATCGCGTCGGCCCGGACCACGCCGCCCTCGGTCACCGTCACCGCCGCCCGCAGGCTGACGTCGTCGACGGTGGTGTTGAGGCTGATGCGGATGATGGAGGTGGTCGAGACCCCGGTGCCCTCGGGCTGGACCGAGGTCGCCCGCAGCGGATCGGTGCCGAAGCCGAAGGCGCTGACATCGCCCGGGGTGCACGCCGTGTCGACGTTGCCGCCGGCCGGCGCGCAGACCTGGAAGTGGTCCTTGTCGACGACGTTGGCGGCGAAGACGAGGTGGCAATCGGTCTGGTTGGTCGGCAGGAGGCCGGTGTTGAGCGGCTTCAACACCAGCGCCGGGCCGAGCGAGCCGTCGGGCACCTTGCCGGCGGGCACCAGCTGGTTGCCCGACGGCTGCCAGTAGCTGGTATCGGCGTCGAAGCCGACCTCGATGGTGCCGCAGCGCAGGATCACCGCGCCGGCGATCAGGCGGAGGTCGTCGGGCGCGCCGTCGCGCGGACGCCCCGGGGCGTCGACGTCGCTGATGCCGCAGGGCACCTTCTCGGGGTTGAGGCAGACCGCGAGCGGCCCGCTGCAGCGCGCGTCGAGCGTGTCGGGCTCGGCGCAGCGCGCGATGTCATCGGGGGTCGCGCCCTCGGGGATGTGCGAGTACTCGGGGCAGTTGGCGACGCCGGCGCGCGGGGCGCACTGGACCTCCTCGAGGTAGTTGCCGAGCAGGAGCTCGTCGATCACCACGCGGATCGACTGCGCGAGCGGGGCCGCGCGGGTGACGGTGCGGGTGCGCGTGTCGGGCACGTCGGGGTGGGTACCGAAGGCCAGCACGCTCTCGATCCGACCATCGACGTCCGGCTCGCTCATGAAGACCTGCGAGATCATCGGCGGGCCGTCGGGGTTGAGTGAGGTCGCGGAAACGGGCGTGTCGCACGCGGCGGCGGGCGCGAGGGCCGCGAGCGCGAGGACCAACCGGGGCAGCCGGTTCGAGAGTTCCATGGTGTGTGCTCCGTCGCAGGGCTCGAAGGGAGGGTCGGCACGCGTGCCACACGCGCAACCGCGCAGAATCGATGGTTCTTACTCGTCGTCGTCGGCGATTGTCAAGCACATCCGGGTCCTGGCGCCCACATCGGATCGCGGGTGCTGCGCGATCGTGGGCCGTCGGGGCCGGCGGGGCTGGAGGATCTCCGCCACCGGGAGTACCACCACCAACGGGCGCGATGCGCGCGCGTTCTCTCACCACCCGTGACAGGGGACGTGCGACCGGTCGC
>JAYVSF010000930.1:0-11052 GCA_043775605.1 Myxococcales bacterium | reverse complement strand
CCGGCCGAGCCGTCCATGTCGCCGTTGTAGCTGCCCTCCTCGAGCTTCTCGGTGGCGTAACGCTCGTCGAGGTCGTCGTCGTAGCCGGCGGCGCCACCGCGACCGGCGCCACCCGACGGCGCCTTGGTCCGGGCCGGCGACGGCGCCGGCTTCGGCATCGGCCGCATCGGCGCGCTCGCGACCGCCGGCGGCGGCGCCGGCGCCGGCATCCAGGTGGTCTCGCCGACCATCGCGTCGGCCTGGCGCGGCACGCCGCTGTCGGTGAGGTCGGGGCGCTCGACCTCGCGCGGCGTGTGCAGGTCGTAGCGGAACGCGATCGGCGCGCCCGAGGTCAGCGCCAGGTTGACGTCGTGCCACTCCTCGCCGCTGGTGTTGTCGACCACGGCCCAGGCCTGGAGCAGCGCCTTGCCGGTGCCCTCCTTGGGCAGCACCACGCGGTAGGTCGGCTTCCACATCGGCGCCGCGACCACGTAGCTGACCATCAGGTCGTGCGAGCTGGCGCCGGCCAGCCGGATGCTGACCTCGACCTGCTGGAACATGCCCTCGCCGGCGCTGGCGTCGAGCGTGCGGTTGAACTGCATCGCCAGGTCGCCGTCCTCGAAGCGCAGGCCGCGGATCGTCGACAGCATCACCACCCGCAGCACGTCGCCGTCGAGCAACGACAACCGGTGGTCGAGCCGCGGCTGGTCGTCGCCGCCGCCGCCCTCGACCCTCTCGACCATCGCGATCCGGCCGGCCACGGTGCCGTCGGTGGTGGTCACGGTGATCGCGCTGCCGCGCAGGGCGTCGAGCACCTCGGCCAGGCTGCCCTGGCCCGGGCGCAGGGTCGCGACCGCGGCGTTGGCCCAGGTCTGGGGATCGAGCGGCATCGACACGCTGACCGCGCGGCCGCTCTTGCGCTCGACCACGGTCAAGCTCTTGAGCAGATCGTTGACCTGATCCTTTCGGACCTTGAGGGTCAAGACATCGCCGGAGATGGTCCCCGCCCGCTCGAAGTAGCCGACGCCGTTGCGGTACAGCACCACTCGATCGAGCTCGAGCGGCGGGGCCTGGGTGAGGCTGGGGTGGCGGGACCGAGCGCCGCCGGTGCAGGCCGCGAGCGCGGCCGAGGTCAAGGACAGGACGAGGAGCTTGCGACCGAGCATGGCCAGAGCTTCCTCTCCCGTCCCCGCCCCGTCCACCGCGTGCCGCTGCGATCGGTGGTGGCTCGTGCAACGCAAGGCTGGTCGTGCGTTCGTGTCCAGCCCGGTGCGGGACCTCGAGCGCAAGATCGCGAGCGCGCCGCGCCGCCGACGCTGACGCCGGCCGCTGCGATCGGTGGTCGCGCCGCGGATCGTGCGAAGCTGCGCGCGATGCAGCCGTTCGTCTCGATCCCCGGCGTAGTCGACGCCATCGTGGTCCGCGGCGCCGCGGCCGATCCCGACGGCGCGCCGGCGCTGCTGATCGAGATCCCGCACGGCGCGACCCGCACCGTCGACTACACCGCGCTGGCCAGCCAGTTGCGCAGCCCGCTGCCCGACGACCTGGTCGACTTCTTCCACGTCAACACCGACATCGGCGCGCCCGAGCTGGCGCTGGCGATCGCCGAGCGCGTGGTGGCCGCGGCGCCGACCCGCGCGGTCGCCGTGCTCCGCTGCCGCATCCCGCGCACGCTCATCGACTGCAACCGCCGGCTCGAGGCGTCGCTCGCCGACTTCCGGGCCGGCAAGGTGACGCCCGGGCTGATGCCGTGGGTCACCGTCGAGGACGATCGCGCGCTCTTGCGCGAGCTGCACCAGACCTACGTCGCCGCGGTCACCGCCGCCGACGCCGCGCTCGCCGCCGACGGCGCCGTGGTGCTGCTGCACAGCTACGCCCCGCGCACCGTCGAGGTCGAGGTCGACGACCAGATCGTCGCCAACCTGCGCGCGGCCTACCAGCCCGACGTCCTGCCGACCTGGGCGCTGCGGCCCGAGCTCGACGTCATCAGCCGCGGGGTCGACGGCGTCGATCACGCGCCGGCGGCGGTGGTCGCGGCGCTGCGGGCCGAGGCCGCCGGGCTCGGCCTCACCGTCGCCGACAGCGCGACCTACCCGCTCCACCCCAGCACCCTGGCCTGGGATCACGTGGTCCGCCGGCCGGGCCGCGCGCTGTGCCTCGAGGTCCGCCGCGATCTGCTGGCCGACCCGTTCGATCCGTTCGTCGAGATGCACATCGGGCCGGCCCTGGTCGCGCGGCTCGCCGGACCGATCGCGGCCGCCCTCGCCCGCTGGTGGTAGCGTATCATCGGGCCGTGAGGACGATAGACCTGGCCCTCCTGGTGCTGGTCGCGGCGGGTGGCACTGCGACGGCCGGCCCGCTCGACAAGCCTGTGTTCACCGCCACCCCCGCCGAGCTGCTGGCCGCGGCCAAGGCGGCGCCGCCCGGCGATCACGACGTCGTGATCCTGCGCGAGGACGTCACGATCACGTACGACGCCCGCGGCCGAGCCGAGCGCCACCACCACCTGGTGTTCTCGCCGCTCACGCCGAGCGCGGTCGACGGCTGGGGCTCGCTCACGCTCGACTGGCAACCGTTCTACCAGGACCGCCCGACCGTCCGGGCCCGGGTCGTCGGCATCGGCGGCGACGTCACCGAGCTCGATCCGTCGCTGCTCCACGACGCGCCCTCGGTCAGCCAGTCGCCGACCGTGTACTCCGATCGCCGCGATCTCACCGCGCCCCTGCCCCGGCTCGCGATCGGCGCCGTGGTCGAGGAGGAGTTCGTGTTCACCGACCGCGAGCCGCTGCTGCCGGCCGGCACGGTCAGCTGGTTCGCCCTCGGCCGCGGGGCGCCGATCGCGCGCAAGGTCATCACCGTCTCGGCCCCGACCGCGCTCGGCGCGCGGGTGGTCGTGCGCGGCCCGGCCCTCGCGGTCAAGCCCACCGTGCGCCGCGCCGGCGATCGCACGATCATCACCTACGACCTCACCGACGTCGCGCCGTCCGCGGACGGCTTCCCTGGCACCCCGAGCGACTTCCTGGCCGGTAACTTCGTCGGCATCGGCACCGGCGCGAGCTGGGCCGCGATCGCCACCGGCTATCGCGCGCTGGTCGAGGAGCGGCTGGCCAAGACGGTGCCGCTGCCCGCCGTCGTCCGCGGCCCAACCCCGCGCGCCACCGTCGATCGCCTGGTGGCCTGGCTGCACGCGCAGGTCCGCTACACCGGCATCGAGCTGTCCGATTCGGCGATCATCCCGTTCGCGCCCGCCGACACGCTGGCCCGCGGCTTCGGCGACTGCAAGGACAAGGCGACGCTGCTGGTCGCGCTGCTGCGCGGCGCCGGCATCGACGCCGACCTCGCGCTGCTGTCGACCGGCCCGGGCTGGGACACCGATCCCGCGCTGCCCGGCATGGGCTGGTTCGATCACGCGATCGTGCGCGCGATCGTCGACGGCAAGGACCTGTGGATCGACGCCACCGAGGACCGCCTGCCGGCCGGCCAGCTGCCGGTGCGCGACCAGGGCCGCCGGGCGCTGATCATCGCCGCCGGCACCAGGGCCCTGACCTCGATCCCGACCAGCGCGCCGGCCGACAACCGGATCCGCGAGCGCCGCACCTACCAGCTCGCCGAGCGCGGCGCCGGCCGGGTCACCGAGGTCAGCGACGAGACCGGGATCTGGGTCGCCGACCTGCGCAAATGGGTCGACGACACGTCGCGGTCGGACATGGAGGACAACCTGACCCACTACCTCGCCAACGAGTACCAGGCCAAGCTGGTCCGGTTCAGCCACGACGACGCCCGCGACCTCGCGACGCCGTTCACGCTCACGGTCGAGGCCGATCAGGTCGGCCGCACCGGCGCGATGCGCGACTTCCTGTACGTCTGGCTGTTCCCGTCCGACACCCTCGATCACCTGCCCGACACCTTCACCAGCACCACCGCCGACTTCGAGCAGGACACCGCCGAGCGCAAGGTCGACTACGTCTGGATGTCGCCCCACGTCTACGAGATCGTGAACCGGATCGAGCTGCCACCGGGGTACTCCCCGCCCGACCTGCCGCCCCAGGACGTCCGCACCATCGGCACGATGACCGTGACGACGACGCGGGCCCGGACCGCGAACGCGCTGACCATCACGTACCGCCTCGACACCGGCAAGCTGCGGCTCACCGCCGACGAGCTGCGCGCGACCCGGGCCGCGGTCAAGCAGGTGAAGGCCGAGGACGGCCAGCGGATCGTCATCAACCTCGACGCCGCCACCCTCAAGGGCCAGGGCAAGATGCGCGAGGCCATCGCCGAGTACCGCCGGCTGGCCGCGCTCCATCCCAAGGAGGCGCTCCACCACGGCCAGCTCGCCCAAGCCTACCTCGCCGCCGGGCTGGGCGACGCCGCGCGCCGGGAGGCCCGGCTGGGGACCACGATCGACCCCGGCGACGGCGACGCCTGGATGGTGCTCGGCTACGTGCTCGACCGCGATCTGATCGGCCGGCAGTGGCGCAAGGGCAGCGACCGGACGGCGGCCGAGGCCGCGTTCCGCAAGGCCCTCGCGCTGATCCCGACCCACGTCGGCGCCCACGAGGATCTGGCCAACCTGCTCGCGACCGACGACCTCGGCCGGCCCACGCTCGACCCGGCCCGGCTGCGCGAGGCGGCCGGCCTCCTGCGCGCGCTCGAGCGCGACGGCGGCGCGCGCGACGATCGCCTGATCGGGCTGCTGGGCCGCGCCGGCGACGTCGACGGCCTGACCGAGCTGGCCCAGGCCCTGCCCGATTCGACGCGACGCCGGGTCGCGCTGGTGACCGCGACCGCGCTGCGCGACGGCGGCGACGCGGCGCTGCGCCAGCTCGACGGCCTCACCACCACCGCCGATCGCGCCGCGGTCCTCGATCAGACCTGCTGGATCTTGATGGTGGGGCGCCGCTACGAGCCGCTACGCGTGCTGCGCGGGACCACCATGGCGTCGGCCAGCGTCGCGGACCGGGACACGCTCGATCGGCTCAAGGTGAGCACCTACGAGCACCTGCCGGTCGCCGATCCGGCCACGCCCGTCCTCCTGTCCCACGCCCGCCTGCTGTTCGGCCCGCGTCGGGACTCGCCGTGGACCACCGAGACCGAGGCCGACCTGGCCGCGGACACGCCGGCGACCGACGACGCGCTCCGTACCGGGCTCAAGGTCCCGTCGCTGGTGTTCTTCGACTTCGTGGTCGCGGGCTCGCCGCTGACCATCGACGGCGACGCGCGCAGCGGCTGGCGGATCGTCTACGCGCCGCGCGGCGCGTCGATGACCTACTACGTCGCCCTCCGCAAGGGCCGCGCGGTCCTGCTCGGCGGCACCGGGTTGCCGGCCGGCATCGGCCGCGAGCTGCTCGACGCGGTCAAGCGACGCGACCTGGCCGGGGCCCGCACGCTGATCGGTCACCTCGTCGACGACCTCGCCCACCACCCCGACAGCTACCGCTGGGCGTTCATCGACCGTCACAAGAGCGAGCTCGCCACCGCGCCCGCGGCCTTGCTCGAGCTGATCGGCGCGATGCTCCTGGTCGAGCGCTCGCCGGCGATCGCCGCGCCGATCCTGCGCCGCTGCGCCGGCCTGCCCGACGACGACGATCGCACCGCGTGCCGGTACATGGCCGCCGGCGCCTATGTCAACAGCCGGCAGTGGCCCGAGGCCATCGAGCAGCAGCGGGCCCTGGTCGCCGCCCAGCCCGACGACCCGCTGGCGAGCAACCGCCTGGGCAAGCTGCTGGCCGTGACCGGCAAGCCCACCGAGGTCGGCCCGGTGATCGACACCGCGCTGGCCCGACACCCCGACGACCTCGGCCTCCAGCTGGCCCGGGCCTACGCGGCGCTGCCCGACGGCTGGAGCGTGGCCGGGCCGCGGTTCGACCAGCTCGCGGCCCCGACCGACGCCGACGAGCTGATCCTGAACAACGCGGCCTGGGTCCACCTCTTCTACGATCCGAAGCCTGACGTCGCCCGCACGCTCATCGAGCGCGTGGTCCTCGGCGGCCACGCCGACTCCCACGACCTCAACACGTTCGCCGCGGTGCTGGCCGAGGCCGACGAGCCCTACGCCGCGTGGCAGCGCCTGGGGCCGACCATGGACGACATGCCCGAGCCCGGCGCCGCCGACTGGTACGTCATCGGCCGCATCGCCGAGGACTACGGCCTGCGCGACGACGCCGTCGCCGCCTACAAGCGCGCCGCCCACCCGCGCGAGGTCGAGTGGGGGCCGAGCGAGCTGGAGTTCGCGCAGCGGCGGCTACAGGCGCTCGGGGTTCCCTGACCCGGCGACGTCAGCGACGGTCCAGGCGGTAGCGGAGGCGCGCCGGCCCCTGCTATGGTCCGAGCGTGAACGTGCTGTGTGTCGCGTCGGAGCAGGCGCCGTTCGCCAAGACCGGCGGTCTGGCTGACGTGATGAGCGCGTTGCCCAAGGCCCTGCACCGCGCCGGCCACGACGTCCGGGTCTTCATCCCGTTCTACGACAAGATCGATCAGGCCCGGCTCAGCCTCGAGGTCGTGCTCGACGGCGTCGAGATCGTGCTCGGCAACCACCGCTACCGGGCCGCGATCCTGCGCCAGCCGGCCGAGCCGCCGACCTACTTCGTCCACATCCCCGAGCTGTACGGCCGCGGCTCGCTCTACACCCGCGACGAGGACGAGCACCGCCGGTTCCTGGCCCTGTGCACCGCCGCGCTCAAGGTCTGCCAGCTCTGGGACTTCGCGCCCGACATCGTCCACGGCCACGACTGGCAGGCCGCGCTCCTGCCGGTGATGCTCAAGCGCGGCTACGCCCGCGACCGCCGGTTCGCCCGCAGCCGCAGCCTGCTCACGATCCACAACCTCAACTACCAGGGCACGTTCCCGGCCGCGGCCATCGCCGACACCAACCTCGATCCCGCGGTCTTCCACCAGGATCATCTGCGCGCCGGGCGGGTCAACTTCCTCCTGACCGGCATCCTCTACGCCGACGGCATCACCACCGTCAGCCCGACCTACGCCAGCGAGATCCAGACCGAGGCCCAGGGCGCCGGCCTCGATCCGTTCCTGCGCGCCCGGTCGTCGACGGTGGTCGGCATCTTGAACGGCGTCGACTACGACGAGTGGTCGCCCGAGCGCGATCACCACATCCCCTACCGCTACGACGCCCAGGATCTGACCGGCAAGGCGCTCGACAAGCGGGCCCTGGTCGAGAGCCTCGGCCTGCCGTTCCACGCCGACGCGCCGGTGATCGGCGTCGTGTCGCGGCTGGCCAGCCAGAAGGGCCTCGACCTGCTCGAGCCGGTGATGCCCGAGCTGTTGCGCCGGCACGGCTTCCAGCTGGTCGTGCTCGGCTCGGGCGAGCGCCGGCTCGAGGAGCTGTTCACCCGGTTGCAGCAGGCGTTCCCCAAGCAGGTCTGCTTCTATCGCGGCTTCTCCGAGTCGCTGGCCCACCTGATCGAGGCCGGCTCCGACATGTTCCTGATGCCGTCGCGCTACGAGCCGTGCGGCCTCAACCAGATGTACAGCCTGCGCTACGGCACGGTGCCCATCGTCCATCGCACCGGCGGCCTCGCCGACACGGTCAAGCAGTGGGACCCGCGCTCGGGCAAGGGCACCGGCTTCGCGTTCGAGCACCACGACGCCACCGGCCTGCGCTGGGCGATCGAGGCCGCGCTCGCCACCTTCCGCGACGGCGCCGCCTGGCGCCGGCTGATGCGCAACGGCATGGCCGAGGACTTCTCCTGGGAGGCCCAGCGCAAGCTCTACGAGCTGGTCTACCACCGCCTGACCAGCGCCTGACCTCGCCCTGAGGATCCGACCATGCACATCGTCTTCATCGAGCCCCGGTTCCCCGCGAACCAGAAGCTGTTCATCCGGGCGCTGGCCGAGGTCGGCGCCACGATCAGCGCGATCGGCGAGCGGCCCAAGGCCACGCTCGACGACGACCTCCGCCGCTGGCTGACCCACTACGAGGAGGTCACCAACGTCACCGACGGCCAGCAAGTGCTCGACGCGGTCCGCTTCATCCAGCGCCACAAGCACGTCGATCGGCTCGAGGCCACGGTCGAGGCCCACATCATGCCGACCGCGCACGTGCGCGAGGCCGCCGGCATCCCCGGCACCAGCGTGCGCACCGCGTTCCTGTGCCGCGACAAGCCTGCGATGAAGGAAGTGCTGCGGGCCGGCGGCGTGCCGTGCGCGGCCTCGACCGCGGCCTCGACCGCCGACGAGGTCCGAGCCTTCGCCGAGGAGGTCGGCTACCCGATCATCGTCAAGCCGCGCGACGGCGCCGGCGCCTCGGGCGCGACCCGGGTCGACGACGACGCCGGCCTCGACGACGCGCTGGCCGAGCTCCACCTCGAACGCCCCGGCCGCTCGATAGCGGTCGAGGAGTTCATCGAGGGCCACGAGGGCTTCTACGACACCCTCACGCTCGACGGCTCGGTGGTCCACGAGTTCGTCACCCACTACTACCCCAACGTCCTCGAGGCGATGCGGCACCGATGGATCTCGCCGCAGTTCATCGCCACCAACCGCGTCGACGTCGCCGCCGGCTACGACGAGATCAAGGCGATGGGCCACAAGGTCATCGAGCTGCTCGGCATCGAGACCTCGGCCACCCACCAGGAGTGGTTCTTCGGGCCCAGGGGCCTCAAGTTCTCCGAGATCGGCTGCCGGCCGCCCGGGGTCCGGGCCTGGGACCTCTACAACGTCGGCAACGACATGGACCTGTACCGCGAGTGGGCGATGCTCATCAGCCACGGTCGGCCCAGCCAGCGCCCGTCGCGCCGCCAGGCCGCCGGCATCATCGCGCTGCGGCCCGATCGCGACGGTCGGATCGCCGGCTACTCCGGCCTCGACATCATCAACCGCCACTTCGGCGCCCACATGATCGACGCCCACCTGCCGCCCGAGGGCACGCCGACCCAGCCGGTCGAGGCCGGCTACATGGCCAACGCCTGGATGCGGTTCAAGCACGAGAGCTACGACGCGCTCCGCCAGCTGCTGGACACGGTCGGCCAGACGGTCAAGGTTCACGCGCGATCGTGAAGCGCCGCCCGCCCGTCATCTTGCTCGGTCCCCAGCGGATCGATCCCGTCGTCCGCGCCGCGGTCGCTGCGCCCGACGTCGGAGTGGCCCTGGCCGAGCTCGGCGTCCGGCGCCGGGTCGCGCTGGTCACCGCCGGCTGGCAGGAGCGCGAGGGCGAGGACGAGGCGCTGATCCGGGCGATGGGCGTCGCCGCCGACAACCTGCGGCTGCACGAGCGCTCGCAGGACGTGTTCGCCAGCGATCCGGCGCTGACCGCGGCCTACCAGGCCCGGCAGGAGCTGCTGCGCCACCTGCAGAGCTTCTACCAGATCCGCCTCGACAAGACCGACGACGCCGCGCATGCGATCTCGGTCCGCCACGTCGAGCCCGAGCTGCTGGCCCAGGAGTGGCGGGTCTCGGTCGATCAGTTCCGCCAGCTCGACGTCGATCACCTCGAGCGCTGCCGCACGATCCACGCCGCGTTCGAGGATCGCTGGCAGCTCGCCAGCCGGCCGTCGATCGCCCGCCACCGGCTCGAGCTGACCGCGCTCCTCGACGGCGCCGAGGCCCTGGTCATCGCCGGCGGTCACGTCGCGTCGCTGCTCAACCGGATGCAGCTCTTCGACGTCCCCGGCCTGGCCGCCGGCAAGCCGCTGGTGGCGTGGTCGGCTGGGGCCATGGTCCTCACCGAGCGTGTCGTCCTGTTCCACGACTTTCCGCCCTACGGCTCCGACATCGCCCAGGTCCTCGACGCCGGCTTCGGCATCGTGCCCGGCCTGGTCGCCTTGCCCGACGCCGCCCGCCGCGTCCGCCAGGACGATCGCGCCGGCATCGGCCGCTTCGCCCAGCGGATGGCGCCGGCGACCTGCGTCGCGATGGATCCGGGCGCTCGCCTGACCCTGCGCAACGGCCGGCTGACCGCCGCCCACGTCGCCCGCCTCACGCCCGAGGGCGATCTCGATCGCAGGTGGAGCCGATGAGCGCGCACCGTCGGGCCCTGGCCGAGCTCGAGAACGGCCCCCGCACCCGCGAGGCCATCGACGCGTTCTTCCATGGCCGCAGCTTCCCGATCGTCGACGGGCCGCACATCACGATCGTGTGGCGGGGCGAGGCCGAGGGCGTCCACCTCAAGCACTGGGTCTACGGCCTGCCGTCGTCGCAGTCGTTGCACCGGCTCGAGGGCACCGACGTCTGGCACCTGAGCCTGGAGCTGCCGCCCGGCTCGCGGGTCGAGTACAAGCTCGAGGTGATGCGCGGCGGCCGCGGCGAGTGGGTCCACGATCTGCTCAACCCCAACCGGGCCCGCGATCCGTTCGGCTCCAACTCGGTGGTCCACGGCACCGGCTACGAGGTCCCGGCCTGGATCCACCCCGACCCGACGGTGTCACCGGGCCGCATCGACGAGCTCGCCATCGACTCGAGCGCGTTCGGCCGCCGCACCTTCGGCCTGTACGTGCCGCCGCGGTTCCGCCGGACCCGCCGCTATCCCTTGCTCATCGTCCACGACGGCCACGACTACCTGCGCTACGCCTCGCTCGGCACCATCCTCGACAACCTGATCGGCCGGCTCGAGATCCCCGACATGGTGGTGGCCTTGACCAGCTCGCCCAACCGCCTCGGCGAGTACGCCGACGACGAGCGCCACGCCCGCTTCCTCGCCGACGATCTGGTGCCCTACCTCGAGCGCCGGCTGCCGCTCGACGGCCGGCCGCAAGCCCGCTGCGTCATGGGCGCCAGCTTCGGCGCGGTCGCGACCCTGGCCGCCGCCTGGCGCCGACCCGGCCTGTTCGGCCGCCTGCTCCTGCAATCCGGCTCGTTCGCCTTCACCGACATCGGCGATCGCAACCATCGCGGTCCGCTCTTCGACCCCGTCGTCGCCTTCATGAACCACTTCCGCGCCGAACCGCGCGCCGTCGCCGAGCGCATCTTCGTCAGTTGCGGGACCTACGAGTCCCTGATCTACGAGAACCGCTCGATCGTGCCATTGCTGCAATCGACTGGCATGGACGTCCGCTACGTCGAGGCCCGCGACGGCCACAACTGGGAGAACTGGCGCGACCGCCTGCGCGAGGGCCTGTC
>JAYVSF010000929.1:0-6678 GCA_043775605.1 Myxococcales bacterium | reverse complement strand
CCGCCGGTTCAACGACAAGGTCGCCGACGACCAGACCGGCCTCCACTACTACGGCGTCCGCTACTACGACGACCTCATGCTCGGGTGGACCCAGGCGGATCCGCTGTATCGCTTTGCCCCGGATGCCGCGTGGACTGAGCCGCGGCGGGCGAACCTGTACCAGTTCGTGCTGGGCAATCCGTTGCGCTATCTCGACCCGGATGGGCGAGACACCGATGGCGACGTCGCCGTTGCGGTCAACGCGAGTGCCTACGGCTGCGGAGAGGGGAAAAGCTGCGCGGAGGTGATAAGAGAGACAAAGGAACTGCCCCACACATTCACCGTCTTTACGGATGATGTGGATCGCACGATCGCTATTGGGGCTGTGGCGGCACTAGGTGGCGCCTTGGCGGTAGAAGCCGTCGAGGCGTACGGAGGCTTTGCCGTCGCAGCTGGAGGCGGAGCAGCCGCGGAGGCAGCCGGCCCTGCCCTCACGGGCGAGGCGGAGGCGGTAGCCGTGGTGCCCGAGACCACGGTCGCTGCGGCGACAACCGGGACTCAGGAAGTGACGCGTTGGGGGCGAGAGGGTCTACAAGCTGGAGACTGGGTGATGAAGGGAACGAACAGTCTGTGGAATTGGCTGATGTCCGGCAAGGGTCAGCCCAGTTGGTTTCCAGGCAACAACATGCCTGCTGCACGCGCCGCTGGGCAGACATTCGAAGTGGCGATGGATGCGTTGAAGTTCCCGATAGCCGAAGGCGGCAAGCTCAATCCCTTGAATTGGTTGAAGTACGCCTTAGGACAACGACAGTACTTGCCCAGGTAGTGGTGAGGGAGATCGATGAATATCCTGTCAATGATTCTTGTCGCGTTCTTCGCGCTGTTTGCGTGCGGTCACGTCGTTCTGGCTTTCTTCCGCATTGCGGGGAAGCGGCCCGGCTTTTCCTCAGTGCCACTTGTGAATGGAGTCCTTGGCGCTGTCGGGCTTGCGTTGTCCGAGAGTTCTGTTCTTTCGTCAAAGTGGTGGATCCCCTTTCTGGTCGACTGGGGATGTCTGCCGCTCCTTGTTGAGTCGTTGGTGTGGCGTACGCGCAGGAGGATGGCGCCCCCCGGCTGTTAGGGCCCGTCCGGAACGGGCCGCCCGGAACGGGGCCGCCCGGAACGGCGGGCCGCCCGGAACGGGGTTGCGTCGGAAGATCCAACGGGAGGGCCGACGATCGGACGCGCGCCCGAGGCGACCGGCGCCCGTCGGCGTCGGGCCCGGGACGGTGCTGAGGCGCGATCTGGGCACGCCGCGACGGCGCGAGCTGGGGGCTCACGCTGATAGAAGCGGCGGCAGCGGGGTGGTCAGCAGGCGGGAGCGCGGGCGACGGCGACGCCGGCGAAGCGGCGGAGCCAGTACGTGCCGGCCGGGAAGATGGCGGCGAGGCCGGCGAGCCAGCGCTCGCGGGCGGCGCGGTAGGCGTCGATGAAGGCGCGGTTGCGACGGAGGGCCTCGATGCGCGCCCACTTGCTGCGGGCGGCGACCCGCGGGCGCAGGTTGCGTCGGGGTTCGTGGCTGGAGGGACGATCGCGCCAGGACTGGCGCAGGATGGCGCGGCGGCCGAGCACCCGGGCGCCGGTGCGGCGGCGCTCGGCGGCGGCCTCGGTCTCGACGGCGGCGACCCGCTCACGGATGAGCCGGTGGAGCTGGTCGGCGTCGCCCAGGGCCGGCGGCAGCACCAGCTCGAGCGTGACGGTCTCGGGCATCCGGCTGTCGGCCCGGAAGAAGTGGCGCGGCCGCCGCGCGGTGATGACGCGCTGGTTGAGCAGGTCGGAGAGGCCGTTGACGCCGGGCCAGTGGTGGACCCGCTCGACCAGCCCGTCCTTCACCGGGTTCG
Source organism: Myxococcales bacterium (assembly GCA_043775605.1). Classification (GTDB taxonomy): domain Bacteria; phylum Myxococcota_A; class Polyangia; order Haliangiales; family Haliangiaceae; genus UBA2376. The sequence continues at coordinate 4,819 of JAYVSF010000929.1, read as the reverse complement.
TCGCCGCATACACCAGCTTGTCGATCACGTCCTCCACGCTGATGAGCTCGACCAGGCACGGCGGCTCACTCGCCCACAGGTTCTCCCACCGCCCGAGCCGCGCGTTCTGGATCTTGGCGACGAACTTGTGCAGGTGCTCGATGAACTCGATGATGCGCCCCGTCGGGTCGTACACAATCGTATGATGGTGGTTGCTGGCGACGAACGGCAGCAGCACGACGATGCCGAACCGCAACGCGGCCTCGGCCAGCATGTACAGGAACGTGTTGTTGGTCTCCGCGCCCGGGCGCAGCAAGAACTGCCGCTGGGTCGCGCGGCGCGTGATCATGTAGAACTTGCCAGGCGGGACGGGACGAGGGAGCACCGCACCCGCTCTTCCACATCCTGTGCCAGCGACCGGCCGCGAGGTTTCGCGACCTTGCTCACATGCTGTCCGGCCACCGGACACGACCGGCCGGCACCCGGACACGACCGGCGACGTGACTGGCCCCAAGCGCGCGCCTGGCTCGTCACCCGGGCGGCGTCGGGGACGGTGCCAGGGGTTCCGATTCGGGCTCGGGCTCGGATTCGGGCTCGGATTCGGATTCGGATTCGAGCTCAGGCTCGGATTCGGGCTCGGGCTCGGACTCGAGCGTGCCCGCCCTCGGCATCTCGGCGGCGTTGGCCGTCGGACGCCTCTCGTCCGCGCCCCGACCTCGGATCAGATCGGCCCGGCCGCTCGCGCGTATAGTGCTACCTATGCACGCGCGCGGAGCCCGGCTTGCGCTCGGCCTGCTGCTGGCCGTCGCCCTGTGGGCGCCGCGACCGGCGGCGGCGGCGTCCGAGGGTACCGGGCTGTACGTCGGGCCGACCGCGCTGCCGTGGGTCGGCAACGAGGTGACGATCGATGTCGCGTTCGGCCTCGCCCGCGGCCTTGTCCACCAGACCTTCTGGAACAACACCGGGCGGCCGGTCGAGGCGGTGTACGTGTTCCCGCTGCCGACCGGCGCGGTCGTCACCGGCATGGCGATGGACGTCGGCGGCGCCCACGTCGACGGCGTGATCGCGCCGCGAGCCTCGGCCCAGGCCGGCTACGAGCGCGCGATCGCCGGCGGCCACGCCGCGGCGCTGACCGATCGCGAGCGGCCCGGGGTCTACACCCAGTCGATCGCCGGCATCCCGATCGGCGGCACGATCGTCGTGACCCTGCGCTGGCAGGCCCGGCTCACCCGCCGCAACGGCGAGTGGGAGCTGGCCCATCCGCTGGTGGTCGGACCGCGCTACACGCCCGGCCAGGCCACCGGCGCGCCGACGGTCGGCGCCGGCCAGTCGCCCGACACCATGCGCGCGCCCGACGCCTCGCGGGTCACGCCGCCGCGCGACGGCACCGCGTCGACCCGCTTCCTGGTCACCGCGACCCTGCACGACGCCGGCGCGGTCAGCTCGCCGACCCACACCCTCGGGCTCGGCCACGGCGACGACGCCGTGATCGCGACCATCGACGACCCGCGCGGCAACCGCGAGCTGGTGCTGCGCTGGCGGCGAGCCGGCCTCGGCATCGTGCGGGCGCTGGCGGAGCCGACCGCGACCGGCACCTACGTCGCGGTGCTGATCGAGCCGCCGCCGGCCGCGGCCCCGCCGCGCCACACGCCACGGAGCTGGCTGGTCGCGATCGATCGCTCGGCGTCGATGCAGGGCGTGGCCGCGGCCCAGGCCCGCCGGCTGGCCCACGCGGTGATCGCCAGCCTCGGCCCCGGCGATCGGGTGGCGGTGGTCGCGATCGGCACCGCGCCGCGCTGGTCGGGGGCGACGCCGACGGACCGGGCCGCGCTCGACGATCGCATCGATCACCTGCCCGCTACCGGCGGCGATCTCACCGCGGGCCTGGCCGTGAGCCTGGCCCGGCTGCCCGCCAGCCCGCCGACCGCCGTGGTGCTGATCACCGACGGCCTGGTGGCCGATGACGCCGCGGCGATCGCGCGCGCGACCGCGGCCGGCGCGATCATCCACCCGGTCGGGGTCGGGGCCGCGCCCAACCGCTGGCTGCTCGAGGCCATCGCCGCCGGCAGCGGTGGCAGCGCCCACGTCGCGATCGATCCCGACGACGCCGAAGTGATCGCCGCCGAGGTGGTCGCTGCCGCCGACGCCCAGCCGGTCGCGGTCGACTGGCTGCGGCCGTCGGTGATCGACGCCGAGCCGGCGCGCGCGGTGGTGGTGCCGGGCGGCGCGGTGCTGATCGTCGCGATCGATCGCGACGGCAAGAGCCTCGGCGCGGCGGCGGGCGGCAAGGCCGCCGAGGTCGAGGTGGTCGTGGCCGGCCAGCGCCTGCGCGCGCCGATCGAGCTCGTGCACGGCACCGAGCTCGCCACCGAGTGGGCCCGCCAGCGGATCACCGGGCTGGAGGCGAGCGGGCAGGGCCCGGCCGCGACCAAGCTGGCGCTCGAGCGCGGCCTGGTCAGCGCGACGACGTCGCTGATCGCGGTGGCGCCGACCACCGGGCCCGCGGTGCAGTCGACCGTGACCGTGCCGCTGCCGCTGCCGGCCGGCCTCCGCCCCGAGAGCCTGGCTGGCGGCGCCGGCGATGTCTTCGACCGCGTCGACGGCACCGGCTCGCTCGACCACGACGTCGACGACGCGGCGCCCGCCGAGCCGGACCAGCCCGACAAGAAGCCGGCCGACGCCCCCACGAAGCGGCCGGCCAAGCCGGTCACCGACACCGGCGCCACCACGGCGAAGGACAAGACCACCGGCGCCACCCAGGGTGGCACCGCGACCACGGCCCCGGCGGGCCTCGGGCCGACCACGGTGGTCACTGACACGCGCACCGATCACGAGGCCGACGGCGTCGGCGACGAGGACGACGCCGAGGACGACGCCGAGGGTGACGACCCCGGCAACGACCGTGGCCGCGACCAGGCGCCGCGCCGCGAGACCGTGGCCGCCGCGCCGGCCGCTGGCGGCGAGGCCTACACCTTCGAGGACGAGGCCGTCACGATCAGCGGCCTGACCCGCGCCGCGGGCGGCGGACGCCACGGCCTCGCGCTGTCGGTCGGCCTCGGCGCGCGCGTTGACGAGGCCGCGCCGGTCGGCCAGCTCTCGCTGGCGTTCGATCGCCGGCTGGCCCGCACCCGCCTGTTCACCGGCCTGCGCCTCGACCTCACCGGCGCGCCGTCCGCGGATCATCCGCTGTCGGTCGCGCTGCTAGTCACGCTCGCCCGCCACCTCGGCTCGCTGTTCGCCCTCGACCTCGCGCTCGAGGGCGGCCTCGGCCCGGCCTTCGACGGCCGCGCCGGCTTCGGCGCCGGCGTCGGCTTCACCCTCGGTCGCGGCCCGCTCGGCCTCGGCGTGCGGGTCACCGGCACCACCGCCGCCGGTCCCGACACCGGCGCGGTCACCGGCGGCGTCACCGTCGGCTTCTGATCTCCGCGATCGATCGCGCGACGCTCACGGCCTCGCGCGGCCCAGGACGTCGAAGGCCTCGACCTCGGCGCGTCGGCACGCGGTCTCGCCATCGGCGATGGCGAGGGAGACGATCCACATGTTGACGACGATGGTGGTACGGCGCATTGGTGGAGAACCTACTCGACCTCCCGCGCGCGCGGGAAGCGCCGCCGCCAACCCTGGGATCAGCCGAGCGGGACCTGCTGGAACTTGACCAGCGGCCAGCCGTGGCGGCCGTGGATCCAGTTGACCGCCTCGTACGCGGAGTTGACCGCGGCCTCCATGCCGATGACGCCCTTGCTGGTCCAGTCGCCGGCCAGCATCACCTCGGGCGCGACCACGCGCTCCTCGGGCGTCGGCTGCTTCTGCCACTCGCCGCGCAGCCACGCGACGTACAGCAGCTCCTTCTCGTGGTTGATCTCGGCCCAGTCGATCGTCATCGGCGTGCACTCCGGCCACAGCCGGTCGAGCCCGGCCTTGACCGCGATCAGGATGTCCGCGTTCGAGCTCTGGCCGGGCGGCCGATCGGCGTGGCCGATCTCGACCCGCAGCACGGTCTTGTCGCCGGTCTTGTCGGGCGCGAACTCGGGCCAGAACCGCGACAGGTCGGTGATGACCGAGAACGGCCAGTCCTTGCGCGACAGGCCCAGCTCGCGGCCGTCGACCGACGCCGCGATCCGCCCCGAAAGCTGGAGCGTGATCATGACGACGGGGGTCGTCGGCTTGAGCGTCTTCCAGCGCGGCTCGGCCCAGGTCACCAGCTTGGCCGCCGCCCCCGGCTGACACGCGATCACGACCTCGTCGAAGGGCAGGGGCTCGCCGACCTCGAGCTGGACCTGCTTGCTCGCGCGATCGATCGCAAGGACCCGGGTCTCGAGCCGGATGGTCCCGCCCAGCGCGCGGACCTTCGCGGCCAGCGGGTTGGCCAGCACGTCCGAGAGGTCGCCCGACGGGATCAGGTACGACAGGCCGTTCTTCGAGCCGAGCAGCACGCGGTGCTTGCCGGCGAACACCACGCCCGACAGCCCGGGGTCGCCGAGCGCCGGATCACCGTCGACGAACTGGTTGGTCAGCCCCAGCGACGCCATGTTCCACGACAGCGCGCCGGCCCGGTCGTAGCCCTTCTTGATGCCGAGGTCGTAGCCGTTGAAGTCGTCGAGCGGGCGGTACTTGCGGTGAGGGATGAGGTAGAGCCGCACCGACGCCCAGGCCATGCGGAGCTTGCCCCAGAAGGTCAGCCACGGGATGCGGAACAGGCCGGGCATGGTGTCGAGCAGGCGCGGCAACCACTTCGTGTTGGTGATGGTCGCGCGCTTGCCGTCGCCGTTGATGATCGTCCAGCCCGGCAGCCGGTACAGGCTCGCGTAGGTGCCCAGCTCCTTCGTCAACGCGACGCTGT
>JAYVSF010000928.1:0-1985 GCA_043775605.1 Myxococcales bacterium | reverse complement strand
CGCCAGCCAGCCCTCGGGTCCCTTCACCACGTCGATCTCGCGGTCGTCTGACCAGAGGGACTCGCCGCGGACCTCACCGAGCGGTTGGCCGTCGGCCGTCTCGACCTCGACGGGCTCCTCGACGAACCACCACGCCAGGGGAGAAAGGTGGGGTTCCACCCGAACGATGTCGTCGTCGGCGTCGTCGGGGTCGACCCACACGGTCCACGTGGTCCCCTCCAGGAGGGCGGGCAGGTGGAACAGGCCGTCGGCCACGGTCACGAAGGTCGGGTGGGACAGGATCACGTCGCGCAACGCGTCGGGGTCGGCCGGGAGGCGGCCCCGCTCGGCCAGGCTGCGCTGCAGCGCCTCCGGATCCAGCACGGCCGTGCCCAGCACGTCGATAACCGCCGACTTCAGCTCATCGAGGTCGCTCACCCCGTGATCATGGCCCGGCGGTGCCGTCCGTGGCGGTGACAGCTGTCGTTTTTCGGTCGGACGGGCGAGTCCCATCCCATTGGGCGCCCCGATTCCTTCAAGAGCTCGACTCGTTGAAGATCGACAGATCGTTCGTCATGGCCATGACCCTCGGGCCAGGGTGTGCCTGGGATGGTCGCTCGTTGGCGTCGATCCGTTGATTCGTCCTCTGCCGAGTTCCCGGTACGAACGCGCGGGGTGACGTGCTGACAGCGGTCGTGGTCCCGGGAGCAAAGGCATCCTTGTCAGCGGCGTAAGTTGCCGGCCACGATCGTGCCAGCTGTCGCTGTCACCACTACCGTCGGCGAGCGTGGGCGAGCAGACGTGGGGCACGGCGCAGGCGTTGACGCGGACGATGACGACGGAGATCGGAGTGGCACCCATCGACGGACGCCACGCCCGACGCGGCCGCAACAACGATGCGGTGATCGACGCCGTCCTCGACTTCTTCCGGGACGGTGAGCCCTTCCCGACGGCGCAGCAGGTCGCCGATCGGGCCGGCGTGTCCCTGCGCTCGATCTACCGCTACCACCCCGATCTCGATGCGCTCATCTACGCCGCCTTCGAGCGCGCCGTGGATCGCAACCGTCGCCTGCTGGAGTTCGTACCACCCCCCAGCAGCGCGCCGCTCGTCGAGCGCCTCGCGTACCTGGTCCGTCAGCGGCTCGACCTCTTTCGCCACCTCACGCCACAGCTGCGGGCCGTGCTGGCGCGCGCGGCGCGTGACGAAGCGGTGCGGGCGCTCCTCGACGTCCACCGCGCCTCGTTCGTGCAGCACCTGCACGACCTCTTCGTGCCCGAGCTCGCCCAGCTGCGTCTGGTCGAGCGGGTCACCATCATCGGTTCCGTGCACACCGCGTTGCTGTTCGAGGGCTACGAGAACCTCCGACTGCGCCATGGCATGAGTGACGACGAGATCGCCGATGCGTACCGACTGACGGTGCGCAACCACTTCGCCCGGTTCCTCTGACCGTCGCTCACCCGACGTAGGCCTCGTCGGGCAGCGGGCGGCGCCAGTCGACCGCGGCGGCCCCGGCCGCGGCGCCTGCGGCGACCGCGCCGTCGATGTCGCGGTACGTCCACCACGCGGCCAGGAACGCCGCGATGAACGCGTCGCCGCACCCGACGGTGGTGCCGGTGACAGGCCGGGCCACCGCGGGGAAGAACCGCTCGGAACGGGCGCCATCGCGGCCGTCGACCACCAGCGCGCCACGCGACCCCAATGTGACCACGAGCAGGCGTCCGAGTGACCGGGTCACGTCGGCCACGCTCGCGATGATCGGGTCGTCGGGCGCACCGGGCCAGCCGATGAACGCGACTTCGAGCGCTGCCATCACCGCCGCGAACTGCTCGACCGTCCAGCGCCGCAGGCTCAGGAAGTCGCCCGAGGCTTCCACGCCCGCGAGGCGACCGGCGCGGTGCAGGCGCAGCACCTCGTCGGCCGCGCTGCGTACGAGCACGGTGTGCACGTGCCGGGCGTGGCGCACCCGGTCCTCTTCGCCGTCGGTCATCCGGAACGACGCGCCGAC
>JAYVSF010000927.1:0-3252 GCA_043775605.1 Myxococcales bacterium | reverse complement strand
ATCGTCCGCGACGTGGTCGAGCACCACCTCGGCGATCTGCTCGACTTCGTCGCCGGGATACGCGCTCGCGTGACCATGGGCGGCTGATGGCACGAAGCGTCGCGGGCGGATCGGCAGCGGCTCGCCTCGCTACCGGGTCGCGCGGGCGCGAACGATCGCGCGAGCGACGCGGACCCCGTCCATCGCGGCCGAGACGATGCCGCCGGCGTGACCGGCGCCCTCGCCGCTCGGGTACAGCCCGGCGAGCGTCGGGCTGTCGAGGCGCTCGGGATCGCGCGGCACGCGGACCGGGCTCGACGTGCGGGTCTCGACGCCGAGCAGCAGCGCCTCGTCGGAGACGTAGCCGCGGATGGTGCCGGCGAAGGCGCGCAGCGCCTGCTGCATGCGGGCGGCGAGATCGAGGCCGGACGCGGCGAGGACCTCGCCAAGGTCGCCGGCCGCGGCCCCGGGCTGGTAGCTGGTGGCCGACACCGTCGACGAGCCCTTGCCACGCACGAAGTCGGTGGCGCGGGTCGCCGGCGCGCGCAGGGCGCCACCGCCGGCGGTGAACGCGGCCCGCTCGAGGCGGCGCTGGAACTCGACGCCAGCCAGCGTGCCGGTCAGCCCGACCGCCGCCAGATCGGCGAGCTCGACCGCGACCACGAACCCGGAGTTGGCGAACGGCGAGTCGCGCCGCGACAGGCTCATGCCGTTGACGACGACGCCGTCGGCCTCGGTCGCGGCCGGGACGATCCAGCCGCCCGGGCACATGCAGAACGAGAACACGCCGCGGGCGCCGCGCGCGCCGTCGCTTTGATGCGCGAGCCGGTACGCCGCCGCCGGCAGCTTCGGATGGCCCGCGAACCGGCCGTACTGCGCGGCGTCGATCAGCGGCTGCGGGTGCTCGATGCGGACGCCGACCGCGAACGGCTTGGGCTCGAGCAGGACCCCGGCCGCCGCCAGCCAGTCCCAGACGTCGCGCGCCGAGTGGCCGGTCGCGACCACGACCTCGCGGGCCGCGAACTGCCGGCCGTCGGCGAGCGTGACCCCCGCGACCGCGCGCGCGCCGACGCGGCCCTCGACCGCGAGCCCGGTGGCGCGGACGCCCATCTCGAAGCCGACCCCGAGCCCGGTCAGGTGGTCGCGCAGCGCGGTGATGACCCGCGGCAGCCGGTTGGAGCCGATGTGCGGACGGGCGTCGACCAGGATGTCGGCCGGCGCGCCGTGGACCGCGAGCACCTCGATGACGTCGCGGACATCGCCGCGCTTGTGCGCGCGGGTGTAGAGCTTGCCGTCGCTGTAGGTGCCGGCGCCGCCCTCGCCGAAGCAGTAGTTGCTGTCGGGATCGACGTGGCCGTGCTGGGTCAGGCCCTTGAGATCGCGGCGGCGGGCCTGGACCAGCTTGCCGCGCTCGAGGACAATCGAGGCGATGCCGTGGCGGGCCAGCTCGTAGGCGCAGTACAGCCCGGCCGGGCCGGCGCCGACGATCACGACCGGCGGCCCGCTGACCTCGCGCGGCGGCGGCTCGGCCAAGGGCGCGCTCGCGCTCGACCGCAGCCCGACCGTGAGATGGAAGCGCACCCGATGGCGCCGGGCATCGATCGCGCGCCGCCGGACCTCGAGCGCCGGTAGCTCGGCGGCCGCGACCCCGAGCTTGGCCGCCACCGCCGTGCGCAACCCGGCCTCGTCCTCGCCGTCGTCGAGGTCACGCTCGACCTCGAGCTCGAGCTCGTCGTCCCAGGCCACGGTCACGGCCGGCATCCTGCCATTCAGCCCGGCTTGCCGTCGACGCGCGGCGACAGGTAGATCCAGCCGAGCCGGGCGACCCACGGGCCGAAGGCGAGCAGCCAGCCGACCGCGGCGACCGCGAGCCAGGCGTAGGGATCGCGGGCGCGCTCGGCGCTGATCCGGGTGATGGTCACCAGCTGCAGGGTGACGAACGTGAACCACGCGACCGGCGGCATCACCAGGGGCCGGCCCGAGTGACCCTGGGTGACCCGGGTGACCATCGCGACCAGGCTCGAGCCGAAGAAGCCGATGAACAGCGCGTGGGCCGGCGCTCGGCCGAGCAGGTGGACGCCGTCACGGGCGTACGCCACGCCGTCGACGGTGGCGAGCGCCATCGCGATCGGCAGCCAGGTGAGCCCGAGGAACAGCACGGTCAGCAGCCCTGGCCTGGCGCCGCGCGGCCACCACCGCCACCACGCCAGCGCGGTCAGCACCAGCAGCGCACCGTCGGGGAGCCAGAGCACGCCGGCGTGGTCGCCGAGTTCGAGCCCGAGGTGGACCAGGGTCGCCGACCACACCGCGGCCAGCAGCCACAGCGGGCGCCAGGGCTGATAACCGGCGACCACGCCGCCAGCGAAGAACGGGAACATCCGATGGGCGACGGTGAAGAACATCGGCAACAGCAGGCCGTAGGTCCCGAGCTTGATGCTGATCAGCGCCCCGGTCGGCGCCGCGCCGAGCACGTAGGCGGCGAACGCGACGATGCCGGCGAGCCCGAACCCGAACGCCGCGACGCACGAGCGCGCGTGCCAGGTCGGGTCTCGCTCGCGCCACAGCATGGGCACCAGCGCCGCCAGCGCCGCCAGCCAGCCGGCCAGCGTCAGGCCGACGCCGACGACGATCGTGTCGTGCGAGCCGAGCGCCCCGGCCAGGGTCGTCACCTGACCGGCGATGAGCGCGACGCCGACCGGCACGAACCGGCGCGGCCCGACCTCCGGCTGCTTGGTCCACTTCGGGAACGTGGTCAGCAGGAAGCCGAAGAAGAACGCCGGCAGCACTTGGTACTGCATGACGAACGCGTGCAGCCAGCCGGGGAAGACCGGCGGATACGGCAGCCGGACCAGCGCGGGCCAGCGCGAGGCGAGCAACCACCCGGCCCACCACAGCATCGCGAGCAGGACGTTGATCGCGCCGGCAAAGAACATCAGCCGGTGCGGCGCGACCCCGAGCCGGCGCAGCGATGGGCGCCCCGGCCCGGTGCCGGACGGCGGCTCGCCGCGCTGATCGAGGACGGTCATCCCCCAGTCATACCCCGCCTTGCCCTCGCGAGACGCGGCGCGAATGGTTGGCTCACGGCTGCTCGCCGACGTAGTGTCGGAGTGCCATGCGCGTTACGTTGGTCACGTCGGTCGCGATCGCGATCGTTGGCTGCAGCGGGCCCGCGCCGGGCGATGTCCCGTCGGCTGTTGAAAATGAGGTGGCGGTCGAGTGGGTGATCACTACGCGGACCTGGCTCGTGATGCAACGGCGTGGGACGGGATCCCG
>JAYVSF010000926.1:0-2902 GCA_043775605.1 Myxococcales bacterium | reverse complement strand
CGGCGGCGGCGGCGGCGCGATCTGCGAGGGCGGCGGCTCGAAGCGCGGCGGCGGCGCGACCGGGCGCGGCGGCTCGGGCGGGGCCATCTGGGGCGGCGGCGCCGGCGGGGTGTACGACGGCGGCGGGGTGTAGCGCGGCGGCGGCAGCGGTGCCGGACCCACCGACGGCGGCGGGGTGTACATCGGCGGCGGCGTGTACGACGGCGGCGGCGTGTACGACGGCGGCGGGGTCACCGGGATGCTCGGGCCGATCTGGCGCGGCGGCTGGTTCACGCGATCCGGCGGCGGCGGGTTGAACCGCGGCGGCGGGTAGTTCGTGGTCGGGGGGACCTGCGGCGGGCGGCCCTGCGTCGGCACCTGCGGCGGCACGGTCACGACCTGCGGGCGACCGTCGCGGTGGTCGCGCACCTGGCCGCGCGGCGGCAGCCGGTCGGGCGTGGTCCAGTAGCCCGGGGTGTAGTTGTAGCCACCGCCGTAGCCGTAGTCGTAGCTCGGCTCGACGTAGTAGTAGCCGGTGCGGTCCTGGACCCAGCGGCCGGACGCCCACACCCACTCGTAACCGTTCCAGTCCCAGTGCCCGTCGATCCAGACGTAGCCGTAGCCCGGCGACTGGGTCATGGTCTCGTAGAGCGGCTGCGGCGGCAGCGTCGACACGGTGTACTGCGACGGCTGACCGTCGTAGATGCCACCCTGGACGTAGCCCTGCTGGTTGTAGCCGTAACCGTACCCAGGGTTCACAGGGGTTGCGTCGCGAACGACACAGGCCTGGGTCGCGAACGCGAGACCGAGCAGGCCCAGACACGAAGTAAGGCGGCGCAACATCATGACATCCTCCAGGTTCTTTCTTTCGACGGTGGGTGCCGCGAACGATTCAAAGTCTAGTTGACGCTGGTCCTACGTGACAAGTACACAGAAAGCCCCATGAAAACGGTATTCTCCGGGATCCAGCCGTCCGGTGAGCTTCACCTTGGGAACTATATCGGGGCCATCCGCAACTGGGTCTCACTGCAAGACGAGTACCGAACCTTCTACTGCGTGGTCGACTACCACGCGATCAGCCAGGACTACGCGCCCAAGGAGATGGCGAAGCGGGTGCTCGACATGGCGGCCGACATCCTGGCCCTGGGGGTCGACCCCGAGAAGGCCACGCTGTTCGTGCAGTCGCACGTGCCGGAGCACGCCGAGCTGTGCTGGGTGCTCAACGCCGTCACCGGTTTCGGCGACCTCGAGCGGATGACCCAGTTCAAGGACAAGGCGCAGCACCAGCCCGAGAACATCAACGCCGCGCTGTTCGAGTACCCGGTGCTGCAGGCCGCCGACATCCTGCTCTACAAGGCCAACCTGGTGCCGGTGGGCCAGGACCAGGTCCAGCACATCGAGCTCGCCCGCCGCATCGCGCGCAGCTTCAACCACCGCTGGGGCAAGGTCTTCCCCGAGTGCGAGCCCAAGCTGACCGAGACGCCCAAGCTGCTCGGCCTCGACGGCGTGCAGAAGATGTCGAAGTCGGTCGGCAACCACATCCCGCTGTCGGCGACCGTCGACAAGCCGCTGCGCAAGCTGCTCGCCAAGGCGGTCACCGACGTCGCGCGCGTCGAGCGCACCGATCCCGGCAACCCCGACGTCTGCAACGTGTTCTCGATGCACAAGATCTTCTCGACCGACGAGGACCGGGCGTGGGTGCGCGAGGGCTGCACCACCGCCGGCATCGGCTGCGTGGATTGCAAGGGCCGGCTGGCCGAGCGCATCGCGCTGCACCTCGGCCCGTACCACGAGCGCCGCGTGGCGCTGGCCGCCGATCCCGGCCGGGTCGAGGACATCCTGCGGGCCGGCGCCGACAAGGCGCGCAAGGTCGCGCAGTCGACGATGACCGAGGTCCGGGCCAAGCTGGGGCTGTGGCGCTAGCCCTCACCGCCCGCCGGCGTGCGCTGGCCGCCGCGACCACCGCGCTGGCTGCCGCCGCGCTGGCCGCCGCCGTGCTCGGTCGGAGCTGCGCCGTGTCGGCGCCGAGCCCCGAGACCGCGGTCCGCGCCCTGGTCCAGGCCGCGCGGGCCGGCGATCGCCAGGCGGTGTGGGACCTGATGTCGCCCGCGACCCAGGCCCGGCTCACCGACGGCGCCCGTCGCGCCACCGATCTGGTCGGCTCGAGCATGCGCTACCGGCCGCTCGATCTCATCAGCATCGGCTCGTCCGACGACGTCCCGCCGCCGGTCGACATTCGCACCGTGGCCCGGGACGGCGATCACGCGGTCGTCGAGATCATCAGCGTCGGCGAGCCCGCGCAGATCGAGCTGGTCCGGATCGGCAAGCGCTGGAAGATCGACCTGCCGGCGTACGGTCAGCCCTGATCAGTCCTGCTCGCCGCCCTTGACGCCGTGGCGCTTGAGCAGCTCGCGCAGGTGGTAGCGGGTCAGCCCGGCTTCCTGGGCGGAGCGCGTGATGTTGCCGGTATTGCGCAGCATCAGCGCGCCGAGGTACGCGATCTCGAACGCATCGACGACGGTCTGCTTCGCCTGCTTGAAGCCGAGGCCGGCCTTGAGGAGCGCCGCATCGAACGTGGCAGGTCCGGTCTGCTTGGGCAGCTCCACACCCGACAGCTGAGCCGCGGCGCGCTGCGCAGCCTGGGTGCCGGCCTGCGCGAGATCGTGGGACACGATCACGCTCGGCCCCATCTCGCGGCCGAACACGAGGTCCGCGCGCGTGATCACCGGGCCATCCGACAGCGCGGCCGCGCGCTCGACGACGTTGCGCATCTCGCGGACATTGCCCGGCCATGCGTGGCTGATCATCGCGGCCATCGCGTCCTGGCTCCACGACATCGTCATGCCGCGGCGCGACGCCACCTCGCGCAGGAAGTGGTTCGCGAGCCCCGGGATGTCCTCGCGACGCTCGCGCATGGGTGGCA
>JAYVSF010000925.1:0-13173 GCA_043775605.1 Myxococcales bacterium | reverse complement strand
GGGTTCGGCCACGGGTTCGGGTTCGGCCACGGGTTCGGGTTCGGCCACGGGTTCGGGTTCGGCCACGGGTTCGGGTTCGGCCACGGGTTCGGGTTCGGGTTCCGGCTCGGGCTCCGAGGCCGTCGCGCTTCCTGGCTCCGGCTCCGGCTCCGCCCGCGTGCTCAAGCGACCACCGCATGGCCCCAAGCCCGGCTCGGGCGCCGGCTCCGACTCGGGCCCCGTCGATCTCGGCGCCTCGCGCCAGTGACCCGGTACGCTCGGCATCTGCCGTTGACTGGACCGCCGGCCGCTCGTAGCGTATCGCCACCATGACCGCACTCCGCCGCGTCCTCCTGATCTCGCTCCTCGCGCTGTCCTCGTCGGCTGCCATCGGTTGTGGCGGCAAGGCCAAGGGCGCCGCTGCCCCGGCCGCGGCCGCCGACGGCGCGGTTCAGCCCGGCGATGGCTGGACCCGGACGTCGCCCGGGGTCTGGACCTACGATCCGGGCACCGACGGCGAGAACTCCACCGGCCTGATCGCGCCGGCCCCGGCCCGCGGCATCGAGCGGATCACGCTGCCGACCGGCGCGACCGGCGCCACCGTGGCGGCGATCGAGACCGGCCTGGTCGGCGGCGGTTCGTACCGATGGACGGTCCACGCCGTCGCGGGCGACGACCCCGGCGAGCTGGGCGCGCAGCTCGGGGCCGGCGAGATCACGGCGACCCTCGACGACGGCCACGGCGCGGGCAACCCGCAGTGGTTCGAGACCGCGCTGTCCGGCGTGACCACGACCGGCGGCTTCGACCTCGTGTTCGAGACCATCGACGGCGCGCCCGCCGTCGCCGCCATCGACAGCGAGCGCAACGTCTACTTCCAGCCTTCGCCCGACGACGCCGCCAAGCTGACCCCGTTCACGGCCTACGTCCGGGTCGTCCTCACCGACGTCCACTGACGCGACCGCGTCGTCACTACCGCGAACGCCGCGGCGCTGCCAGCCCGACACGACGACATCTCCTCGTGCGCCGCCCTGCTATGATCCCGCCCATGCTGGCCACGCTGCCGGGTTGGGTCGTCGATGACGTCGCCTCGGTGCGGGCCGAGGTCGCGGAATGGCGCGACCTGACCGTCGCCGAGCGGTGGCGGCTCGCCGTGCGCTGTTCGCGTGACGTGGTGTGGGCGGTGCGCGCCAGCGGCCATCCGCAGCGCATCCTCGATCAGGTCGATCCGCTCCCCGAGAGCTCGGTCCGCGCCCTCGCACGCTTGCGCCAGCGCGCGGGATGGGGCGATGGCGATGGCGATCGCTGAGCGTGGCGCGGCGGAGGCGGCCCAGCGGCTCGCCGATGCCCTCGAACTGCATGGTCTGCCCCACGCGATCGGCGGCGCGCTGGCGCTCGCCATCGCCGGGGTGCCCCGAGGCACCGCCGACGTCGACCTCAACGTGTTCGTCGGCGAGGAGCGCCTGGGCGACCTGCTCGGCGTCCTCCACGGCCTGGGCCTCGACGTCGACGACACCGCGGCGATCACCCGCGCGCGGGCCGATGGCATGTTCGTGGCGCGGTGGGATGGAATGCGGATCGACGTCTTCTTGCCGAGCATCCCGTTCGCCCATGAGGCTCATCGCACCCGGATTCGCGTGACCGACGACGCCGGCTGGAGCGGCTGGTTCCTCGCCGCCGAGGCGATCGCGGTGTTCAAGCTGCTGTTCTTCCGCGGCAAGGACCGGGTCGATCTCGAACGGCTGGTCGCGGTCCGGCCCGAGCTTGACCGCGCCTACGTGCGGCGGTGGATCGTCGACATGATGGGCGAGGCCGACGAGCGGGTCGTGGCCTGGGACGCCATGGTGGCGCGGTTCGCCGAACGCGAGGCGTGAGCGACCCGCGCGCGGCAGTGGCGGCCGCGCGAGGAACCGGGCATCCTCGCAGGATGAGGCTCGCCCACGCCGTCCGCGTCGTCGTCGTGCTCGGACTCGCCGCGCTGGGCCTGGCCTTCGCCGCCGGGCGCGCCGACGCGCAGGGCGCCAACAAGGCCGCCGCTGAGGCCGCGTTCCGGCAGGGCCGCGACCTCATGGCCAAGCGCGACTACGCCGCCGCGTGCATGGCGTTCCGCTCGAGCGAGGAGCTCGATCCCCAGCTCGGCACCCAGTACAACCTCGGCCTCTGCTACGAGAAGGGCGGGATGCTGGCCTCGGCGTGGGGCGAACTCACCGATCTCGCCGCGCGCGACACCTACACCGCGCGCAAGAAGGACGCGGCCGCCCGCGCCGCCGCCCTCGAGCCGCGCCTGGTCAAGCTGCTGGTCGTGGTGCGGGCCTCGGCGCCCGGGATGATCGTGAAGCGCGACGGCGAGAACGTCACGCCGACCATCGGCGTCGCCACCCCGGTCGACCCGACGACATCGGTGATCGAGGCCTCGGCCCCGGGCTTCGAGCCGTTCACGATCGAGACCTCGCTCAAGGGCGAGGGCACCACGGTCACGGTCGAGATCCCGGCGCTGACCCCGCTGCCGGCCGTGCCCGACGAGCCGGTGGGCGACGACGTCGAGCCGACCCCGCTGGCGCTGCCGCCGCCGCCGATCGACCTCGATCCCGGCAAGGGCCGCCGCCGCCTCGGCCTGGTCGCCGGCGTGGTCGGGATCGCAGCGCTCGCCGGTGGCGCGACCTTCGCGATGATGGCGGCGACCGCCAACCAGGACGCGCGCGACACCTGCGCGGGCAGCGTCACCGATTGCCGCGGCGACGTCGCCGCCGCGCAGGTCCAGGTCGACAGCGCCCGCAGTCGCGGCACGATGGCCACGATCGGCATCGCCGTCGGCGCGGCGGCGCTGGTCGGCGGCACCTATCTCTATCTCACCGCCCCCCGTCGGCTGCCGGCCGAGCAAGCGGCCCGGCTGGTGCCGACCGCCGGTCCGAGCCACCTCGGGCTCGCCCTGGTCGGCCGGTTCTGAGCACGGCGCCGCAGCGTGCGCGCGACGGTCAGGGCTCGACGGCCGGGTCGTCGTCGAGGATCGGGCCGAGCGGGACGATCCGCGACGGGTTGAGCTGGGTGTGGCTCCAGTAGTAGTGGGCCTTGATGTGGTCGAGGTGGCAGGTCGGCGCGATCGCCGGGTGGTGCCACAGCGCGCGGGTGAACCGCCACAGGTTGGCGTGGTCGCGCAGCCGGCGCAGGTTGCACTTGAAGTGGAAGTGATAGACCGGGTCGAAGCGGAGCAGCGTCGTGAACAGCGCGACGTCGGCGGCGGTGAGGACCTCGCCGCAGGTGTAGGGCTGGCGCCCGAGGACGTCGTCCCAGTGGGCGAGGGCGGCGAACACCTCGCGCACGGCGGCCTCGTGACCGCGCTGGTCGGTCGCGAAGCCGGCCCGGTACACGCCGTTGTTGATCGGCTGGTAGATCGCGTCGAGCGTGGCGTCGATCGCCGGCCGCAGCGGTTCGGGGAACAGCGTGTCGACCACCGGCGCTTCGGCCAGTGGCGCCAGGTCGCGATCGAGCAGGCGCATCAGCTCGCGCGACTCGTTGTTGACGATGGTGCCCGTCACCCGGTCCCACAGCACCGGCACCGTGACCCGGCCGGTGAAGCGCGGGTCGGCCCGGACGTAGACGTCGCGCAGGAACGCCCCGGCGCCGAGCGGATCGGGATCCTCGGCGCGGAACGGCCAGCCGTCATCGCCCATGTGAGGACCGACGAGAGTCACGGCGACGGCGCCGGTCAGCCCGCGCAGCGCGCGCGTGATCAGCACCCGATGGGCCCACGGGCACGCGTACGACGCGTACAGGTGATAGCGACCGGGCTCGGCGACCAGCGCGTCGCCGCGGAAGGTGGTGGCGGCCCGCGTGAACTCACCACGCGCGGAGGTGGGCAGGTCGCCCGGGTGCCAGATGCCGTCGACGAGTCGGCCCATGGACGAGGACGGTAGCAGAGCCGGGCGCGTCAGGCCGCGACCAGCGGCTGGACCACGAGCGTGACCTGCTCGTTCGGCCGCCCCGACGGGCCGGTCACGTAGACCTCGCGGATCGCGCCAGCCCGGGCGCGGGCGTGCTCGTCGAGCCAGCGCTCCACGGCCTCGTAGGCCGGCCCGAGCTCGCCGTAGGCGCCGACGTGGCGGACCTGGACCGCCGGCCCACCCGCCAGGTCGAGGGTATGGACGTGGCCGGTCGGGGTCACCGGCGCCCGCAGCGGCATCACCGCCTCGACGTCGATCCGGGCGGCGCCGAGCGAGTGGTAGATGGCGAACGGCGGGCCGGCGAGCTGATCGCCGCCGACCTCGGCGAGGTCGTGGAACGCCGTGCTGAAGAAGGCGGGGAGCTCGGTCATCGCGACCTGATCGCGGACGGCGATCGCGGGGCCAGCGGGCAGGGTGGTGAGCTCGGGGGGCGTGTCCATCGCGGTCCTCATGGTCGTGCTCGAGGGAGCGTGGCGGTGACCAGTGATGCGAGCCGGGTGCCAACCTGGAGAGCGGCCTCTGGCGTGCGACCAGGCAGCCACCCGCGATCGGCGGGCGCTGGCGCGCACCGGTTGCGCAGCTCCCGTGCGCCGGGCGCAGCCTTGGTCACCGCCGGCGACCGGGGCATGATGCGCGGACCATGGTGCTCCGTCTGTCGGTGAACCTCAACAAGATCGCGCTGCTCCGCAACTCGCGCGGCGCCGACAACCCGTCGCCGCGGGTCGCGGCCCACGCCTGCCTCGACGCCGGTGCCCACGGCCTGACCTTGCACTGGCGCGCCGACGAGCGGCACACCCGCGAGCGCGACGTCCGCGACCTGCGCGCGATTTGCGCCGAGCGCGGGGTCGAGTTCAACCTCGAGGGCGACGAGCGCCCGGCGCTGGCGGCGCTCGCCGCCGAGCTGCGGGTCGATCAGTTCACGCTGGTGCCGGTGCGGCCGGGCGAGGTCACCAGCGACCACGGCTGGGAGCTGCCGGCGCAGACCGAGGCGATCAGGGCCATCCTCGGGCCGCTCGCCGATCGCGGCGTCCGCACCGCGATCTTCATGGACCCGGTGCCGGAGGCGATGGCGCGGGCGGCCGCCACCGGCGCGCAGCGGGTCGAGCTCTACACCGAGCCGTACGCCGTGGCCTGGTCGACCGCTCGTCGGCAGGTCGAGCTCGACCGGATGATCGCCTGCGGGCGCGCGCTCGCCGCCGCCGGCCTCGGGGTCAACGCCGGCCACGATCTCGATCTCCACAACCTGCCGACCCTGGCCCGCGCGCTGCCCGAGCTGGCCGAGGTCTCGATCGGCCACGCGCTCCTGGCCGACGCGCTGTACGTCGGGCTGCCGGCCGCGGTCGCCGCCTACGTGCGCGCCTGTCGCGGTGAGGACATCCCCGATCCGCCACGCCCGCGGTGATCGCAGCTGACACCGTGCTCGCGCCGATCGGCACCCAGGCCAGCGTCTGCGCCGGTCAGCCCGGCTGCAACGGCGGCTTCCCCGAGGGCATCGTCACGATCGGCAACCGGGTCTACGTCAGCGGCCCGGCCAACTCCGAGATGGAGTAGCGTCGGCGCGGTGAGGTCACTCCTGTCGCTCGCGCTCGGGCTCGCCGCCTGCAAGTCGGGCGGCGCGGCGGCGCCGGTGGTCTGTCCCGTCGCCGGGCCGGTGGCGATCCGCGACCCCGAGGACGTCGCGGCGCTCGCCGGCTGCGCGCGGGTGCCGGGCCTCGAGGTCCGCACCGCGATGACGGTCGATCTGACGTCGTTGACCGGGCTCACATCGATCGACGGCGATCTCGTGATCGGTCCGACCCTGGCGATCACCACGCTGTCGCTGCCGGCGGTGACCGAGGTCACGGGCCAGGTCCGGATCGGCGGCAACGGCGATCTGACCGGGCTGTTCCTGCCGGCGCTGACCGAGGCTGGCGCGGTCGACATCAGCGACGACCCGAGCCTGGTCTCGCTCAGCGCGCCCGCGCTCACCGCGATCCACGGCCCGCTGACCCTGGTCCGGTTGCCAGCGCTCGAGGTGATCGACACCAGCAACCTCCACGCCGTCGGCGGCGCGCTGACCCTGACCGGGGTAGGCGCGCTGACGACCTGGATCGGCCCGCCGGCCACCGTCGGTGGCGCTCGCACGATCGACGCGCCGCGTCTGGACGCCGACGTCAAGGCCGCCCTCGATCGCGGGCCCTGACCTCGCGCGGCCCGGTCGAGGATGGCCCGGCGGCCGCGCGCCACGGCGTGGTACCGTCGGGGATATGGCTCGCTTCTTCATCGTGGTGATGCTGGCCGCGGTCGCCGGCTGCGCGTCGAGCAAGTCCGGCGGCACGTGCGACCCCGAGACCGCGACGTGCGCGTGCTCGGCCGAGGTCACCTGCGCCGACGGCTGGCGCTGCGATCTGGGCACCAGCACCTGCGTCGTCGACGTCGATGCCGGGACCGTCGACGCGCCGATCGACGCCGCGCTCAAGGGCTTCGGCGAGCCGTGCCTCGACAAGCACGAGTGCGCGTCCGACATCTGCATCCTGGTCGGCACCGGCGGCCGCTGCACCACCACCTGCAGCGGCGGCGACTGTCCGTCCGACTGGGGCTGCTTCGGCGTGATCGGCGCGATCGAGCCCGGCAACGTCGACGAGGTCTGCGTGCCGGTCACCGATCAGCTGTGCTCGCCGTGCGCGATGGATAGCGAGTGCACCCAGATCGGCGTCGATCGCTGCCTGCCGTATCCCGATGACAAGCACTTCTGCGGCCGTGACTGTCGCACCGTCGGCTGCCCGACCGGCTTCGCCTGCAACGACATGGTGATCGCCGGCATGCAGACCCGGCAGTGCGTGCCGACCAGCGGCGCGTGCGACTGCCAGGCCGCGAACCAGGGCATGACCGAGGGCTGCACGATCATGACCCCGTTTCAGACCGCGTGCGCCGGCACCCGGACCTGCGGCGGCGGCGCCGGCTGGGGCACCTGCGCGCCGCCATCGACCACCGACATTCCCGACGGCATGTTCGCGGACGCCAACTGCGACGGCATCGACGGTGACGTCAGCCGTGGCATCTTCGTCGCCGGCGGCGGCGCCAACAACGCGACCTGCGGCCTGACCGCCCAGACCCCGTGCGCGACCATCAGCTACGGCATCGTCCGCGCGGTGACCGAGGGCCACAACCAGGTCTTCGTCCAGGCCGGCACCTACAACGAGGTGGTGGTGATGATCAACGGCGTCAGCGTCTGGGGCGGCTACGACTTCGCCTGGCAGCGCGCCGGCTACGCCACCGCCGGCCACGTCGTCACCATCGGCGGCGCGCAGGACAACGGCCCGGGCGGCGACGGCGAGTGGCTGGCGGTGCGGGCCCACGATCTGCTCGTGCCGGTGACGATCGGCGACGTGATCATCCGCGGCCCGACCGCGACCGGCTTGGTCGGCGGCAGCGGCCGCAGCAGCTACGCGGTCCACGTCAAGGCGTCGACGGTTAAGCTCGACCGGGTGCGGATCGAGGCCGGGATTGGCGCCGACGGCAGTACGGGCAGCGCCGGCACCGACGCGCAGACGGTCGATCGCCAGCCGGTCATGGACGGCAGCCGCGGCGGCGACGGCCGCCAGTACACCACGACCTGCGACTCGAGCGGGCGGGGCGGCGGCGGTCCGCGCGGCACCAACACCTGCACCCAGAGCCCGTCGGCGCGCGCGATGAACGGCGGCAGCGGCGGCGCCGGCGGCCAGATGGACACCAACTGCAACGTGTTCAACCTCAACTACAACGCCCGCGGCGGCGACAGCGGCAGCCAGGCCGACTACCGCAACGGCAGCTTCGGGGCGCCCGGCGCCGGCGGCAGCGGCGTCGATCAGTGCGGGCCGACCACCGGCGGCGGCCCGGGCGAGGTCGCCAACGGCGCCCGCGGCACCCGCAACGACGGCGGCGCGATCGGCAACGGCTACTGGTATGCCCGCGGTGGCAGCGGCGGTGGCACCGGCGAGAACGGCGGCGGTGGTGGCGGTGGCGGGGGCGCCGGCGGCTGCGACGTAGGCACCGACTCGTACGGCGGCGGCGGTGGCGGCGGCGGCGCGGGTGGTTGCGCGGCCCGCGGTGGCGGCGGCGGCGGCGGTGGCGGCGGCGGCGCGTTCGGGGTGTTCGCGGTCGGCAACGGCAATGTCGGCGGTGGCGCGCCGGCGGGTGCGACTCCCGGCAGCGGCGGCAACGGCGCGCATGGTGGTCACGGTGGCGGTGGCGCCGGCGGCCAGGGCGGTCGCTCGGTCGGCCTCGGTTGGACCCCCGGCTCGACGGTCACCCACGACTGCACGTTCAACGGCGGCGCGGCTGGTGCACCCGGGCTCGGCGGCCTGCATGCGCCGGGTGCGCCCGCCGGCGAGCGCGACGGCAACGACGGTCAGGCCGGCTCCGCGGGCACGCGCGATCAGACCCGCCCGTGCGCGACCGGCGCGGACTGCTGAGCCACGCTCGCGAGCGTCCGGACATGATGCCGCGGGCGCGTGGCTGCTGCGCGCGCGGTGCAGCCTGGCATCGGGCCGATGTGGGCTAGCGAGCCGTGGCGAGCGATCTACAATGACTCTGGGTGTTCGGGGTCACGAGGGAAGTTTGGGGTCTGCCTTCCGCCTGCTCCCTGGTCCGCGCAATGGGCTAGCGAGCCGTTGCGAGCGATCTACATTGACTCTGGGTGTTCGGGGTCACGAGGGAAGTTTGGGGTCTGCCTTCCGCCTGCTCCCTGGTCCGCGCAATGCGCTAGCGAGCCTTGGCGAGCGATCTACAGTGACTCTGGGTGTTCGGGGTCACGCGTGGAGGATCGGGGTCTGCCTTCCTCCCCCGCTCCCCGGTCCGCGCAATGCGCCAGGGGCTGCTGGGGCTGCTAGACTGCGCGCGATATGTCCATGGACGTCCTCGGTCTGGCCTCCTCGCTCGGGTTCGTCGACGAGCAGTACGAGCGGTTCCGCGGCGACGTCGGGTCGGTCGATCCGAGCTGGGCCGCGCTGCTGACCGAGGGCGGCGTGGCGCCCGCGACCGCGTCGGCGCCCGCGCTCACCCCGACGCGCAGCGACGCCCGGCCCGGCAACGGCACCGGTGGCAGCAACGGCAGCAACGGCAGCAACGGCCGCGCCGCCGTCCACGGCCCCGGTGCGAGCCTGGTCGACGTCGGTGGTGCCCGGCCCGGCACGATCACCCTCGCGCCGCTGGCCGGCTCGCCCTCGATCTGGCCGCTGGTCAACGCCTACCGCTCGCGCGGCCACCTCGCCGCCGATCTCGATCCCCTCGGCCTGGTCGAGCGGGTCAGCGTGTCCGAACTCGATCCCCACACCTGGGGCTTCACCCCGGCGATGAGCGGCGTCGAGCTGTGCCCGACCGGCATCCACGGCCTCGAGCGCGCGACCCTGCGCGAGGCCCTCGATCACCTGCGCGACACCTACTGCACCACCGTCGCGCTCGAGCTGGCCCACATCGACTCGCCGAGCCGGCGGACCTGGCTGAGCCAGAGGATGGAGACCCGCCGCGCGCGCGCGATCGAGCCGGCGGTTCGCCGCCGCATGCTCGAGCTCCTGATCCACGCCGAGGCCTTCGAGCGCTTCTGCCACGTGAAGTACCCCGGCACCAAGCGGTTCTCCCTCGAGGGCTCGGAGGCGCTGATCCCGCTGCTCGATCTCGTCCTCACCCACGGCGCCCGGCTCGGCGTGATCGAGGCGGTGATCGGCATGGCCCACCGCGGCCGGCTGACCGCGCTCGAGTCGATCATGCAGCGCGCGGCCCGGGACATCTTCGCCGAGTTCGAGGACATCGAGGACGAGGCCATGGCCGGCGGCGGCGACGTCAAATACCACCTCGGCTACTCGTGCGACCGGGTCGATCCGCTCGGCAACGCGGTCCACCTGTCGCTGTCGTTCAACCCCAGCCACCTCGAGGCCGTCGACCCTGTGGTGGTCGGCCGGGTCCGGGCCAAGCAGAAGCGCCACGACGACATCGAGCGGCGCAAGGTGATGGGCGTGCTGGTCCACGGCGACGCCGCGTTCGCCGGCCAGGGCCTGGTGCCCGAGGTCTTGAACCTCACCAACCTCGCCGGCTATCGCACCGGCGGCACCGTCCACGTGGTCGTCAACAACCAGGTCGGGTTCACCGCGTCGCCGCAGGAGCAGCGCTCGACCCCGTACTGCACGGACGTCGCCCACATGATCCAGTGCCCGATCTGGCACGTCAACGGCGACGACCTCGACGCGGTCGCCGACGTTGTCGCGATGGCGATGGACTATCGGGCGCAGTTCGCCAGCGACGTCGTCATCGACCTCTACTGCTACCGCAAGTACGGCCACAACGAGATGGACGAGCCCGGCTTCACCCAGCCGGTCATGTACGATCGGATCCAGCACAAAGCGTCGGTGATCGAGGTCTACGGTCGACGCCTGCTCGAGGCGCGGGTGGTCAGCGCCGCCGATATCACCGCGATCACGACCACCCGCGCCCGCGCGCTCGAGGGCGAACTCGAGGCGGCAAAGGCCCAGCGCATCCGACCCAAGCCCCAGGCCCTCACCGCGCTGTGGCGGGGCTACACCGGCGGGGCGGCGGTGGCGGTGCCCGACGTCGAGACCGGCCTGAGCAAGGACCTGCTCGGGGTCATCGCCGATCGCATGACCCGGGTCCCGGCCGGCTTCACCCCGCACCCCAAGGTGGTGCGCCTGCTCGAGCAGCGCGCGCAGATGGGCAAGGGCCAGCGCCCGCTCGACTGGGGCATGGCCGAGCTGCTCGGCTACGGCGCGCTGCTGTGGGAGGGTCACGATGTCCGGTTGTCCGGACAGGACTGTGGGCGCGGCACGTTCTCGCACCGCCACGCCCTGGTCACCGACGTCCGCACCGGCGCCGAGCACCTGGTCCTCGGCGAGCTCCACCCCGATCAGGGCACGGCGCGCGTGCACGACAGCCCGCTGTCGGAGGCCGGCGTGCTCGGCTTCGAGTTCGGCTACTCGCTCGACTACCCCGACGCGCTGGTGCTGTGGGAGGCGCAGTTCGGCGACTTCGCCAACGGCGCCCAGGTCATCATCGATCAGTTCATCACCTCGTCGGAGGACAAGTGGCACCGGCTCAGCGGCCTGGTGCTGCTCTTGCCGCACGGCTACGAGGGCCAGGGCCCCGAGCACTCGAGCGCCCGGCTCGAGCGCTACCTGCAGCAGTGCGCCGAGGACAACATCCAGGTCTGCCAGCCGACCACGCCGGCCCAGATGTTCCACATGCTGCGCCGACAGGTGAAGCGCCCGTGGCGCAAGCCGCTGGTGGTGATGACGCCCAAGAGCCTGCTGCGCCTGCCGGCCGCGACGTCGACGCTCGACGAGCTGACCGCCGGCACGTTCCAGCGGGTGCTGGCCGATCGCCAGGTCGAGCCGGCGGCCGTCCGCCGCCTGCTGCTGTGCTCGGGCAAGATCTACTACGACCTGGTCGAGGAGCGCCGGCGCCGGGCCGACCCCGCGACCGCGATCGTGCGGCTCGAGCAGCTCTACCCGTTCCGCGGCGAGCACCTGCTGGCGGCGATCGCCGGGCACCACCCGGTCGACGTGGCGTGGGTCCAGGACGAGCCGGCCAACATGGGCGCCGGCAGCTTCATCGTGCCGCGGCTCGAGCGCGCGCTCGCGCGGGCGGTCCGCATGGTCGGCCGCGACGAGAGCGCCAGCCCGGCGACCGGCTCGCACAAGGCCCACGTCATGGAACAGGAGCGGATCTTCCGCGCCGCGTTCGAAGGGAAGTAGAGTCCGCACCATGGCAGATCTCATCGTTCCACCGCTCGGCGAGTCGATCACCGAGGCGGTCGTGGGCCGCTGGACCAAGAACGTCGGTGACGCGGTCACGGCCGACGAGCCGGTCGTCGAGCTCGAGACCGACAAGATCACGGTGCAGTTGCCGTCGCCGGTGACCGGCGTGCTGCGGAGCCAGGCAGCGAAGGAAGGCGCGACCGTGCAGGTGGGCGACCTGGTCGGCTCGGTCGAGGCGGGCGCCGCGGCCGTCGCGCTGGCCGCACCGGTGGCCGTCGCTGCACCGGTGGCCCTCGCTGCACCGGTGGCCCTCGCTGCGCCCGTCGGGCTCGACGAGGACGCGCTGTCGCGGCTGTCGCCGTCGCAGCGGCGGATCGCGCGCGAGCGCGGCGGTTTGCCGGCGGTCGAGCCCGCGCCCGTGGTCGTGGCCGCACCCCCGCCCCGTGCACCGGTGGTGGCGCCGGCGCCGCATCCGATCGACGCCCGCGACGAGGTGGTGGCGATGTCGCCGTTGCGCCGGCGGGTCGCCGAGCGCCTGCTCCAGGCCCAGCACGAGAGCGCGTCGCTGACGACCTTCAACGAGGTCGACATGACCGCGGTGATGGCGCTGCGGGCTCGCTACAAGGACGGCTTCGAGAAGACCCACGGCGTGAAGCTCGGCTTCATGTCGTTCTTCGTCCAGGCCTGCGTCGCCGCCTGCAAGCTCTACCCCGGCGTCAACGCCGAGGTCGTCGGCGGCAACATCGTCTACAAGAAGCACTACGACTTCGGCATCGCGGTCCAGGCGCCGAAGGGCCTGGTGGTGCCGGTGCTGCGCGAGGTCGATCGCATGGGCTTCGCCGAGATCGAGCGCGGCATCGGCGCGCTCGCCGACCGTGCCCGCACCGGCAAGCTCGCGATCGAGGATCTGATGGGCGGCACGTTCAGCGTGTCGAACGGCGGCATCTACGGCTCGATGATGTCGACGCCGCTGCTCAACTACCCGCAGACCGGCATCCTCGGCATGCACAACATCGTCAAGCGGGCGGTGGTCATCGACGACGCGATCCAGATCCGGCCGATGATGTACGTCGCGTTGACCTACGACCACCGGGTGGTCGACGGCAAGGAGGCGGTGTCGTTCCTGGTCGCGGTCAAGGAACGGCTCGAGGCCCCCGAGCGGATGATGCTGGCCCTGTGATGGCACGCCCGCCGTCCAGGTTGCGGGCCGCGATCGTCGCGGTCGTCGGGCTCGCCGCGTGCGGGCGCGCGCCGAGCCGCGAGCCCACGGGCGATCACCCGATCGCCAACCGCGGCGCCACCGTCGCGATCGATGCCGCGCCAGCACCCTTCGACGCCGACGCCTGGTCGGCGTGCGTGGCCGCGTGCGTGCAGTCGCGCCAGATGGAGGCGGTGTCGATCGAGTACATCCGCACCACCTGCGACCTCCGGTGCCGGCAGCCGCCGCCCGCGCCCTGAGAGGGTTGGTCAGAATGTGAGAGTTTGTGAAACAAGCTCGTTTCCGTACAGGCGCTGCCGACGTTCCTCGTCGG
>JAYVSF010000924.1:0-5593 GCA_043775605.1 Myxococcales bacterium | reverse complement strand
CGCGACCTCGCGGCTGATCGAGGCGTAGCCACCCGCGATCCGCACCAGCGCGCGCTCGGCGCCGGCCAGCGCCTCCTCGGACGCGGCCGCGTAGCTCGGCCCGTAGCCGCGGGTGATGCCGGGCAGCTCGGCCGCCAGCGGGTCGAGGATCGCGAACTCCGGCGCGTCGTCGGGCGCGTAGTCGCCGTCGCGGCCGATGCCGACGAAGCCGACCTCGCACCAGCCCCCCGACGAGCGCCGGACGTGGACCCGCTGGCTACCGATCGCGAAGCGACGGGTATCGCTCGAGCCCGAGACGTACGGCGGCAGCAGCTCCATGCCCGGTCAGTCGAGGTGCTGCGGCAGGCCGGCCAGCCGATCCTCGGTCCGCGGGCGGCCGACGATGGCGCGACCATCGGGATGGACGATCAGCACCTTCGGCCGCGGCGCCTCCGTCGACACCGACAGCGTCGCGCTGAACTTGCACACCCGATGACGATCGCGGCCGCGGCCGACCATGACCTGCTGACACGGCGCCGGGGCAGGACCGGGCCTGGCGGCAGGCGCGGTCACGGTGGCGACCGGACGCGGGACCGGATCGGCTGCGACCGGAGTCGCCAGCAACCCGACGATCACGAACAGGAGCGCGCGCATGACTCGAGTATGCGCGAGGCCCGGCCCGGCGCCAGCCCTCTGGCCTCAGACCGGCAGGGCGACGTCGACGACCGTGACCGGGGCGGGCGTGGCGACGGTGACGGCGTGGGCAAGGCACGGCATGTTGCGACGGATCCGATCGATGACCGCGCGCTCGACGGTCGCGACCACCACGCCGTCGCCCGCGTCCCGCTCGGCGACCACGCTGCCCCACGGATCGATGGCGAGCGAGTGGCCGAAGGTCTCGCGCTGGTCGTTGTGGCGGCCGTGCTGGGCCGCGGCGACGACGTAGGCCTGGTTCTCGATGGCGCGAGCCCGCAAGAGCAGGTGCCAGTGCGCCTTGCCGGTGTGGGCGGTGAACGCGGCCGGCACCAGCAGGACGTCGGCGCCGTGGCGCCAGAGCTGGCGGAACAGCTCCGGGAAGCGGAGGTCGTAGCAGATCGACAGGCCGAGCCCGAAGCCGCCGGCGCCGCCGACCCGCAGCACGACCGCGTCGCCGCCGGCCAGGGTCGCGTCGGACTCGCGGGCCACCGCGCCACCGGGGATGTCGACGTCGAACAGGTGGATCTTGCGGTAGCGCGCGACGATCGCGCCGTCGGCGCCGACCGCGACCGCGGTGTTGAACGCGCGGGCCGGGTCGCCGGGCACGATCTCGGGCAGACCGCCGCCGATCACCAGCGCGCGGTGCCGGGTCGCGATCGCCTGCAGGCACTCGAGGATCGGGCCGGGCGCCGCCGGATCGAGCACCTCGGCCACCGCGAGCTTGTCACCCTCGCGCCGGCCGAGGAACGCGAAGCACTCGGGCAGCACGATGACTCGCGCGCCGCGGTCGGCGGCCTCGGCCGCGAGCCGCCGGCAGCTCGCGAGGTTGGCGACCAGCTCGTCGGTGGAGCAGAGCTGGACCGCGCCGATCATGAGGGTGTCGCTCATCGCCGGGTCATAGCACTGCGCTCCCACCCTGACGTACCCCCTTGCGGGCCGAGAGCCCAGGTGGTACCTCTCACCCGCTTCGCATCCACGGGGTGGGCATAGGCCCGCCCTTTTTTGCGCCCGCGATCTGCCAGCCTCCGGCCCGCCACCCGCCCTACCTCATCAGAATCATGAACCTTCGACCCAACGAGAACACCATCCGACAGCGCGTCTGGGCGCTGGTCGAACCGGTGTGCGTGGACGCTGGCTACGAGGTGGTCGACGTCCGCTTCGTGACCGAGCAGTCCGGCTGGGTGCTGCGCGTGTTCATCGATGCGGCGCCCGCCGAGCCCGAAGCCAGCGCCGACGGTGCGGCCGGCGACGCCCCCGCCGCCAGCGACGAGCCGGTCGACGGTCCGATCGATCTCTCCGACTGCGAGCGCATCTCGCGCGAGATCTCCGCGGTCCTCGACGTCGACGACACCATCGCGGCGGCTTACAGCCTCGAGGTCTCGTCGCCCGGCATCGATCGCCCGCTGGTCACGGTCGCCCACTTCCGCCGCTACATCGGCGCCGAACTCAAGGTCACCCTCCATCAGGGCGTCCCGACCCCGTCGATCGCCGGCGCGCAGAGCAGCGATCGCAAGAACTTCCGCGGCCACCTGATCGCCGTCCACGACGACGGAGCCGCCGCCCTGGCCGAGGTCCTGGTCGACGGCCAGCCCTGGCGGCTCCCGATCGCCGACGTCGATCAGGCCCGCATCGTCCCCGACTGGGACGCGGTCATGAAGGGCGGTCGCGGCCAGCTCCGCCCGCTGCCCGGCGCCGAGCCGCCGACCCCCGCCAAGAAGGGCCCACGCGGCCCGCACGCTCACACTTCCAAGCCGGCCGCCAAGCCGGGCCATCCGCCCCGCGCACGGTAACGCCCCAGGTAACGAAGAAGACCGAGGAAGACCATGGAAGCCAACCTCAGCATGGTGATCGACCAGGTCGGTCGCGACAAGAACATCGACCGCTCCGTGCTCCTGCAGGCGCTCGAGCAGGCGATCCTGACCGCCGCCAAGCGCGCGTTCGGGCTCAACCGCGAGATGGAGTGCAAGTACAACGCCGAGACCGGCTCGGTCGACCTGTTCCTCATCATCAACGTCGTCGAGGACGACGCGATCGAGGGCCGCGAGATCACGGTCGAGGACGCCCACAAGTACGGGCTCGAGGCCGAGCTCGGCGACGAGCTCTTGTTCCAGATCTTCTACCGGCCCGAGGAGGCCGAGCGCGCCTCCGAGCAGGACGCGAAGTTCGGCGACGTCATCGACCTCAAGGCCGCCCACAAGAAGTTCGGCCGCATCGCCGCCCAGACCGCCAAGCAGGTCATCAGCCAGCGCGTGCGCGAGGCCGAGCGCGACAACGTCTACAACGAGTACAAGGACCGCAAGGGCGAGATCGTCACCGGCATCGTCCGCCGCTTCGAGCGCGGCGCGCTGGTGGTCGAGATCGGCAAGACCGAGGCGCTGCTGCCGATGCGCGAGCAGGTGCCGCGTGAGTCGTTCCGCGTCGGCGACACCATGCGCGCGCTGCTGCTCGACATCGACCGGATGGCGCGCGGCCCGCAGCTCATCCTGTCGCGCGGCCACAAGGGCTTCCTCGAGAAGCTGTTCGAGCAGGAGGTCCCCGAGATCTTCGAGAAGATCGTCCGCATCGAGTCGTCGGCGCGCGAGCCCGGCGCCCGCAGCAAGATCGCGGTCAGCTCGCGCGATCGCGACGTCGATCCGGTCGGCGCCTGCGTCGGCATGAAGGGCTCGCGGGTCCAGTCGGTGGTCCAGGAGCTGCGCGGCGAGAAGATCGACATCGTCCCCTACGACGACGACCCCGCCCGCTTCGTCTGCAACGCGATCGCCCCGGCCGAGGTCTCGCGCGTCATCATCGACGCCGAGGGCCACCGCATGGAGCTGGTCGTCCCCGACGAGAAGCTGTCGCTCGCGATCGGCAAGAAGGGCCAGAACGTCCGCCTGGCGTCGCAGCTCTCGGGCTGGCGCATCGACATCCACTCGGAATCGAAGATCTACGAGCTCGAGCGGCGCGCCAAGGAGCAGATCTGCTCAATCCCCGGCGTGTCGATCGACCTCGCCGAGACCCTGTTCAAGCTGGGCTGGCGCTCGGTCAGCGAGCTCGCGCGCGCGGTCGCCGAGGAGCTGGCCGGGGTCCCCGGCACCGGTGGGGTCGAGGGTGCACGCCGGATCATCGGCGGCGCCGGCGAGTTCCTGACCGCGTCGCGGCGGCGGCCCGACGAGCTCAAGCGCGAGACCGATCGCCGGGCGGCCCTGACCGGCATTGAGCAGCTGCTCGAGATCCCCGGCGTCAACGACGAGGTCGTCAAGATCCTCGACACCGCCCAGGTCCACTCGCCCGACGCGCTGGTGCGGATGCCGCTCGAGCAGCTGGCCTCGGCCACCGGCATCGACATGAGCGATCTGGCCAAGCTGCGCCAGCGGGCGATCACGTACCTGGCCTCGGTGGAGGCCGCGAATTGACCCAGGCCACCGGTCAGGACCCTGCGGTCGCCACGGGCGTCGTCGCCGGCGGCCCCGGACCCGTGCGGGGGCCGATCCGGACCTGCGTCGGGTGTCGGACGGCCGTGGCCCAGGCCGAGCTCGTGCGGATCGCGGTCGTCCAGGGCAAGGTGGTGGCCGATCCCGGCCGGCGTCTGCCCGGCCGCGGGGCCTATGTTCACCCCCGTCCCGCCTGCGTGGCGGGTGCGGGCAAGGGCGGGCTGGCCCGCTCGCTGCGTCGCGGGGTGTCGAGGGCCGAGCTCGACGGCCTGGCCCTGGGACCGGCGGCTGACCGACCTGCGGGAGCCCGATCGGGCGGCGCTCCCGGTGATCCCGACGCCATCTCCCCTGGCCACGAGGGCGCGGACGCTGTAGAAAGCGGCTCCCCGTCGTCAACTCGAGCCATGTCCAACCCGCGCCCTTCTTCTGCAGCCACCGCCGCCCGATCGACCCCGTCGACCGGGGGCGCGGATCGTTCGAGCTGATACCGGAGTGATGATGCGAGTCTACGAGATTGCCAAAGAGGTCGGAATTCCCAACAAGGAGCTCCTGGCCAAGATCCGCTCGCTGGGCCTCGAGGTGAACAACCACATGTCGTCACTCGACGCCGATGCGGTGGCTCGCATCAAGAAGTCCCTCGAGCGAGAGCGCACGGGCGGCGCGGCCCCGACCGAGACCCAGAAGCTGGCGTCGAGCGGCACGGTGATCCGCCGCCGTTCGACCCGGGCCGACGAGCTCGACGGCCCGAGCCCGGCGCCGGTCGTGACCGCACCGCCGGCGACCGCGCCGCCGGTGGTTCGTCGTCGCACGGTCGAGCCGGCCGCGGCCCACGCGCCCGAGCACAACGACCACGCGGTCGCGATGCCGATCGTCCGTCACCACCACGCCGCCGAGCCGGCTCACGCCCGCCACGACGTGGATCATGGCGACCACGAGGTCGAGCATCACCACGAGCAGCACGACCACGCTCACCACGCGACCGCGGCGGCCCTCCACGCGGTCGCCGATCCGGCCCACGAGGCCCACGGCGGTCGCGAGGCTCACGCCGAGCGCGAGCCCGAGGTCCACGCCGCCCACGAGGCTCCGGCCGAGCGCCACGCGCACGCCGAGCCGGTCGTCGAGTCGCCGGCCGTCACCGCCAGGGCGGCGCCCGCGCCGGTCGCTGCGATCGATCCGATCGCGAGCGAGCGCCATGCGCCGGCCGCCGCCACGCCCGCCCCGACGACCGACGGTCGTCCGAAGTCGCGCGTGTTCGTCGCCGGGCCGGTCATGCCGCGCCCGGGTTCGCAGACCCGCGAGCCGGCGCCGGTCGTGATCTCGGCCCCCGTCGCCCCGCCGCTGCCGGTCGGGCCGCGGCCGTCGGTCATCGTGCGTCCGCGCGATACCAACCCGCCGCAGGTCCAGGCCGCGGTACCCATCACCGTCCAGGAGGTCGCCGACACCGCGCGGTCGCGGTTCGAGGCCGAGCTCGAGCGGGCGCGCGTCCGTTCGGCCGAGCGCGAGGC
>JAYVSF010000923.1:0-6775 GCA_043775605.1 Myxococcales bacterium | reverse complement strand
CGACGATCACGGCCACCACCGGGCGATCGGTCAGGTTCTCGACGGTGCCGGAGGCCACGACCTGGCCGGCGACCCGGCTGACCTCGCCGTCCGCAATCCGGACGGTCTCGGGGTGGGCGGCGGGCGCCGCAGCGCGGACGTCGATGCGGGCGTCGGTCGCGGTCGGCCGCACCTGCCGTTGATCGTCGAGCAGCGCGAACGTGCGCTGGCCATGGCCGGGGATCCGCAGCGAGGCCGGCGCCAGGCGCCCGACCTCGTGGCCATCGACGTCGACCAGCACCCCGCCCAGGGTCACCATCGCGTCGTGATCGTCGCCGTTGTCGGCGTGGACCAGCGCGAACGTGGCGCTCGGGGTCCGTACCGGATCGGGCGGCTTGCCGACGCACTCGATCGGCACCCATGGGATGAGCTGGCCGGCCCGCTCGATCATTTTGGGCTGGCACACCGGATCGACGCCGATCGCGTCGGTGCGGACCGTGACCTGGGCACCGATCACGATCAGCGCGGGCGCGATCCGCGGCTCGGCGCCGGGCCGCTCGCAGCCGGCGGCAGGGGCCACCAGCGCCAGCGCGACGAGGATCGGCAGCCGGCCGTTCACGACCCCGAGCGTACCGCGATCGCGAACTTCAGGTAGTTGCCTTCGTGGAAGGCGGGGTGGACTGGGAAGTCGACCGGCAGCCCGCGCCGCTCGATGACCGCCAGTTCGCAGTGGGCCAGCGCCGCGCCCTCGGCCAAGGCGCCGTCGAACTCCTCGGTCGAGATCTTGTGGGTCGACGACGCCGCGGCCAGCAGGCCGTCGGGCGCCAGCACCTGCAGCGACGCCGCGACCAGCTCGGCGTAGTCGCGCAGCGCGCTCCACGGCTTGCCGCCGCGCGCGGCCGCCGACGCGAACGCCGGCGGATCGAGCGCGATCAGATCGAAGCGACGCTTGCGCTCGCCCATGCGGGCCAGCACCTTGAAGCTGTCGCCGACGATGTGCTCGGCCTTCTCGGGATCGAAGCCCGACGCCGCGAAGTTCTTGCGGGCGCGCGCGTGGGCCTTGGCCGCGACGTCGACCGCGCACACCTCGGTGGCGCCGCCGGCCTGGGCGTAGACCGAGATCGCGCCGGTGTACGAGAACAGGTTCAGCACCCGGCGCCCGGCAGCGTAGCCGCGGACCGCACGCCGGCCCTCGCGCAGGTCGGCGAACAGGCCGGTCGACAGCGGCGAGGTGACGTCGACGCCGAACGTGAGATCGTCCTCGCGGACCTCGAAGTCGACCGGGGCCGCGGCGCCACGGACCAGCTCGGCCGCGGCCTGGCGGGGGGCGTCGCCGCCGAGCGAGCGGTGGCGGCGCTGCTCGTAGATCGCCTTGGGCGCCAGCTCGGCGACCAGCGCGTCGTACAGCGCATCCCGGATGCCGGCCGCCATCGCGATGGCCGGCGAGAACAGCTGGGTCACGAGGTAGTCGCCGTAGCGCTCGACGACGATCGCCGGCAGGCCGTCGGACTCGCCATTGATGAGGCGCAGGCAGCCGAGCTTGTCGAAGTCGCAGAACCGGCGGCGGAGCGCGATCGCCCGCTTGACCCGGGTCGCGACCAGGTGGCCGTCGAGCGGGCGGTCGTCGTGGGTCCACAACCGGACCGCGATGTTGCCGTCGCCCTCGTACAGCCCGCGCCCGCACAGCTCGCCATCGCCGTCGAGGACGTCGACCACCGCGCCGGGCTCGTCGCGCAGCACCCGGGCGCCGACCGCCTCGCGGTAGACCCAGGGGTGGCCCGCCCGCAGGTGCTGGGCCACGTCCATCGGGACGCGGATCGTGTTCTTGCGCACGATCGGCGCGGCGCCGGGCCGACGTCGGCCTCCACGGGGATACTCGGTCCGGGCCATCGGGCGCGCATGCTAGCCCGGATCGCGGCCCCTGGCCCACCCGGCCCGCAAGTTCTTGCTTGCGCTCACTCCGGGGCCATCGGGTAGACTGCCGCCGGCTGGAGATCCACATGCTGACCTCGACCCCGTCATGGTCCGACGACCCCGACCTGTCGCCCCGCTCGCGCGGCGTCGCGCCGGTGCCGGAGGCCGATCATGCGCCGCCCGCCCCGCGCGCCCATCTGGTCGCGGTCCGGTTCGGCGAGTTCCTGCGCGACTGCGAGCTCATCACCGACGAGCAGTGGCTGGCCGCCCTCGCCTCCCACTGGAGCGAGGAGCCCCGGCGCCGGATCGGCGACATCGTGGTCGCCCATGGCTACCTGCCAGCCGAGGTGGTCGAGCGGGCCGCCCACGAGTTCCACGACGGCCTCGAGGTCATCGAGGTCGGTCACTACCCCCGCGCCCGCTGAGCGCCGATCGACAGAAGATCCGCGGCCGTGCCGCGGCGTTCCAAGGACCCATGGCCGATCGGCGTCAAACCGTCGATTGGCCTCGCGCCAGCCCGCCCGGGTGCGCTAACCTGACACATTATCCAGACCCACACCGGTGGGGACAGTCGGAGGATGAGATCGATGGCCAGCGAACAGAAGCACGGCTCGAACAACGGACACGCCGGCAACGGCAGCCAGCGGCGACGCGCATCGTCGCTGATGCAGGCCGCCACCGCGCTGCCCACCGTCGAGTCGTCGCTCGAGGACTTCATCGCCCGCGCCAACGCGACCATGGTCGATGTCGATCAGTGGGACGCCGAGGCTCGCGCGGAGAAGGAGCGCCAGGCCAGGACCGTGCGCGACGCCGAGGAGGCGCGGCTGCGCGAGGTCGAGGGCGCGGTCCGGGGTGAGGCCGCCCAGCTCCAGGCCGGCCTCGAGATCCGGATCGGCGCGCTCGAGGCCGAGCTGTCCGAGTCCCAGGCCCAGCGCGCCGAGCTCGAAGCCAAGGTGGCCGTGCTCGGCAGCTCGCAGGCGATGTCGGCCCAGGTCGCGGAGCTCGAGGGCAAGCTCGCCACTGCCGAGCAGCGGGCCAAGGCCGCCGAGGATCGGGCGCGCACGTCCGAGGAGCGGGCCAAGAGATCCGAGGCCAAGGCCGCTGACGCCAAGGTCTCGATCGCCGCCGACGCCGGCGCAGCCGGTGGCGACGCCGCCAAGCTCGCGACCAAGCTGGCCGCCGCCGAGGAGCGGGCCAAGGTCGCCGAGGGCAAGGCCAAGAAGGCGCTCGCCGCCGCCCGCGCCGCGTCCGACGGGCTGACCGTGTCGAAGGCGGATCTGGCCAAGATCGAGGCCGGCCTGCCCGGGCCGGAGCCAAAGGCGGCGACCGCGGTCGACGCCGTCGAGGCCCCGCGCAAGAGCCCCTGGCCGCTGATCGCGGTGGCCTTCATCGGTGGCCTCGCGGTCATGATGCTGGGCTCCAAGCTGATGGGCGGCGCCGCTTCGAAGGCGACCACGCCCGCCGCCAGCCAGCCGGCGACCATCACGGCGGCCGGCGCGCTGCCGCCTGCGCCGACCGTCACCGAGGTCGCGCCGCCGCCCGCGCCGCCGATCACCCCGACCGTCACCGAGGTCGCGCCGCCCTCGGGCACCGGCCCGGTGGCCCCGCCCATCGGCGTCGCTCCGCCGACCCCGCCCGTCGCCGACACCGCCAAGGTCACCAGGCCGGCCGACACCGCCAAGGTCACCAAGCCGGCCGGCGGTCTGGCCGATCCGTTCGGCGAGCCGGTCAAGGCCACCACGCCCAAGGTCACCAAGCCGGCCGATGCCGCCAAGGTCACCAAGCCGCCGACCAAGCCGAAGAAGCCGACGAAGCCGGCCGGCGGGATCGTCGATCCGTTCGGGGGCTGATCGCGCCGGCGCGGTCGCTGCCCTGGGGCACCCGCGTATCGACGACGTCAGGGTCGGCGCGGGCGCGCACGCCACGCTGATACCGGCCACCAACTTTACCCATCGGGCCCCGTCGGTGTGATAAGCAGGCGTCGCGGCTTCGCGCCGCGCTCGGAGGCCTCGTGACTATTGGTCGATTCAGCACCGTCGCGCTCCTCGCGCTCGGCGCGCTCGCGCTCTCTCATGTCGGTATCGCGTTGGCCCAGCCGACGCCGGCCCCGGCTCCCGCTCCTGTCGCCGCGCCGACTCCGACGGCCGCCGCCGGAACCAAGCCGACGCCTGCGGCCGCGACGCCTGCGCCCGCGGCGAGCCCGGCGCCTGCGCCGGCTCCGACGCCAGCGCCGGGTCCGACGCCTGCACCAGCCCCCGGTCCCCAGATCGCCGATGCCGGCGACGGCAAGCCGATCCCCCCGCCGCCCCCGCCGACGCCCGAGCAGCTCGAGAAGGCCAAGGTCGCGTTCCTCGCCGGCAAGAAGGCGTTCGACGACAAGCAACTCGACGTCGCGGTCGAGAAGTTCAAGGAGTCGTACCGCCTCAGCCGCAACCCGCTCCTGCTCTACAACGTCGGCTTCACCTTCGACCAGATGGGGCAGAAGGACAAGGCGCTGTTCTACTACCAGAAGTTCCTCGCCGACGCTCCGGCCGACGCGGCCCAGCGGGGCGAAGCTTCCGCGCGCGCCAAGGTCCTCGAGGACGAGCTGGCGGCCGCCGCCGCGGTCGAAGACGGCGGCACCACCGAGCCCGGCGGCAAGCCGCCCGGCGGCAAGAAGCCGCCGAAGCCGACCCGGACCTTCGACATCAGCGAGTTCGACCACCAGGTCATCGAAGAGGCCCCGCCCGGCCACCCGCTCGACCTCACCGCCTACGTGCCCGAGGACTCGGGCTGGGTGGTCACGATGTACTTCCGCGCCGGTGGCGACGCCAAGTTCACCTCGGTCGCGATGCGGTCCCGCTACAACGAGCTGGTCGGGCGCATCCCCGCTGACAAGATGGCCGGCACGTCGGTCCAGTACTACCTCGAGGTCCGCACCCCGGACGGCAAGGTCCTGACCCGTGTCGGCAAGCCCGGCAGCCCCAACATCGTCTACCTCGAGGCCAAGGCCCGCCCGCGCTACTACCCCGACCTCGACGACGCGGGCGGCGATGGCGACTTCGTGCCTCCCCCTGGCGGCGGCGGCGGCGGCGGCGGCGGTGGCGGCGGTGGCGGCGGTGGCGGCGGTCGCCACGACGACGGCCTGACCAACGGCGGCTGGTTCGAGGTCGGCTCGCGCAACTTCCGCCGCGGCAAGTGGATCGCCACTGGCTCGTCGGTGGTGATGCTGGGCACCTCGCTCACCTTCTACCTGATGGCGGCCGGCAACTCGTCGACCCTCGAGGGCGAGGCCGCCACCGCCAACAACGACGCCCACTGCGGCGCCAGCCCCCAGCCGTGCGAGACCTTCGGCAGCTTCGGCCGCTCGCTGCAGCAGGTCGGCCAGCGTAACGAGACGGTGGCCCGGATCACCTTCGGCCTCGGCGCGGTCGCGGTCGGGGTCGCGGGCTACTACTGGTACAAGGACGTCAAGGCCGCTCGCAAGGCGGAGCGGGCCGGCGCGGCCGCCCCGGCGCCGAGCACCGGCCTGTCGTCGCTGATCGTGGTGCCGGCTGCCTCCGACGGCTACGTCGGTGGCGCCGCCGCCGTCCGCTTCTAGCCCCTCGCTTCCTGCGCTCCTTCGAGGTCCCCATGACCCGCGCCTCCACGACCCTGTTCTCTGCCGTTCCCCTCGCGCTGCTGCTCGCGGGCTGCAACCCGTACGACCCTCAGCTCGGCAACACGCCGTTCCGGTGCGGCATGTCGGCGCCGTTTTGCCCCGACGGTTACACCAACAACAAGCCGACGACCGACCCGACGTGCGTGTGCATCTCCGGCGGTGACGTCGGCCCCGACGCCAGCACCGCGTTCATCTGCGCCGACGACCACTCGCTCGAGCCCAACGACGTCCCGGCCCGCGCGTTCGTCACGCCGATCCCGAGCGCCGGCCCCTCGTACTCGCTGCTCGGGCTCGCGCTCTGTCCGTCCGGCGACCTCGATCACTTCCAGTTCGGGGTCACCGCCAACGGCACCAACCTCCAGGCGTCGGTGGTGAGCGTGGCCGGGCGGCCGCCGCTCCAACTCAACCTGCTCGCCAGCAACGGCATGGTGATCGCGACCGGCCTGTCCGACGCGGTCACCCCGCAGAAGGTCAACCTCGACGTGCCCAACCGCCTCGCGGCCGGCACCTACGTCATCCAGGTCAAGTCGCCCGACAACGGCGAGAACAACTACGATCTGTCGATCAAGACCTGCGTCACGCCGCTGCCCTGCCCCTGACCGACCTGGTCAGGCCGCGAGCAACTCGAACCGGAACGCCCAGCGCTCGTACTCGGCGCTGAGCTCGTCGTCGCCCGAGGCGACCTCGCGCAGGCGGGTCAGCACGTCGGTGGCGCCCCCGGCGTCCTGCGCGATCAGTCGGTCCCGCAGGGTCTGTCGTAGATCGGCCAGTTCCTTGGCTTCGAAAACGCTCATGTCGGCCTCCTGCTCGCCGACGGTGCTCCTGGTGATCACCGCCGGCAACTTAAGAGACGCCCGATCCCGCCGAATGTTTCGAGGTCCGCCGTCGATCACCGTCGATCTCCGACCCGCATCACGGGCTCCTACATCGACCGACACACGACGAGGCTGCTCGGAAGTTTGACCGGCACTACCCCTCCGGATACCCTAACCCCACGTCGCAGCAAGCGAAGCTGACCCGAGAGCAAGGAAACGATGAGCCGAATCGGTGAGCTGCTGGTCCGCGAGAAGGTTCTCTCGCTGCAGCAGCTACAGCAGGCGCAGGAAGAGTCGAAGCGGACCGGCCGTCGCCTGGGTGCGACCTTGGCGCGCCTCGGCCTGGTCCCCGACAACGTGCTGACCCAGCTGGTCGCGCGCCAGTACAGCTTGCCGGCGATCAACCTCGCCGACATCGACATCGATC
>JAYVSF010000922.1:0-3694 GCA_043775605.1 Myxococcales bacterium | reverse complement strand
TGAGCGCGCCCGCGGCGTCGTCGAGCCGCCCGACCGCGAGGTAGGCCTCGCCGAGCCGCAGCCACAGCTCGGGCAGGGCCAGGCCGCGCTCGACCACGGCCTCGAGTCCGGCGATCGCGCCGGCGATGTCGCCGGCCCGGCTCTGGCAGATCGCGAGCGCGATCGGCAGCGGACGGCCGCCGGCCAGCGCCGCGCCGACGCCGCGGGCGGTGGCGATCGTGGGGTCCGGTCGCCAGCGCGGATCGATCGCGGCGGCGTGGCCGTAGCCCTCGGCGCAGCCGGCCTGATCGCGGATCTGATCGGTCACCAGCCCGAGGTAGCCCCAGGCCTCGATCAGCTCGGGGCGCGCGGCCGCGGCCTCGCGCAGCATCACGATCGCGCGCCGGCGATCGCCGCGGACCGTGAGCAGCGCGTCGCGCACCTGCTGCTGGTAGTGCGCGCGCGCCGGGTCGCTGGCCTGGGCCCAGAAACCGCTCTCGTGATCGCCGGCGTCGTCGGGATCGATCACCGGCGCCGGGTAGCGCGCGGACTGGGCGGCGGCGGGCGGCGGGGTCGCGGTCAGCGCCATGAACGCCGCGGCCAGCGACGCGAGTCCTGAAGACCTGCCGAACAACGCCGGCTGCGGCGTTGTCCGCTGGTCTGAAGGAGCGAGTCTGCGAGCGACGATGCTGTCCAAGCGTAGCCGGCCCAGCCGGCAAGCCGATCGACAAGAGGTGTCGAGGCGTTGATCGACACCCCTTGCGATGATCACGGGCTCCACGTCGGTGGCGGCGGCGGCCAGCCGCCGCGAGCCCGACGCGGTGGCGGTCGGCGACCAGGCGGCGCGTGCAGGAGCGCGTCGCGGTTGTGGCGGGCGCGGTCGTCGAACTGCGGGTGGGCGCCCGACTTGATGAACCCATCCCACAGCCCGATCGCGGCGCTGTCGTTGCCCAGCGCCTCCTCGCCGAGGGCCAGGTAGTACAGCTCCTCGCCGGCCGGCACGAAGAAGATGTGTTCGCTCCTCAGTTCGGCCCGGAAGCGTGCGAGCCCGGCCTCGCCGCGGGCCGCGATGATGGCGCGCGCCTCGCTGCCCTGCTCGTCGCGGTCGAGCGCGACCGCGAGGCCGAACTCCTGCGACAGGTCGGCGCCGCGGGCGATGGTCCGGCGGTAGGCCTCGATCGCGCCATCGAGATCGCCCAGCATCATGTCGGTCTCGGCCAGGTTGCCGAGCACCGCGCCGAACTGGCCGTCGGGCCGCACGTCGAGCAGCTTCTGGTAGTCCGCGCACGCGGCCCGCAGATCCTCGTCGGTGCCGAGCTTGGTCCGCTGCACCGCGCGCTCGAACAGGACCTCCTCGGTGATCCGGGGATCGCCGGGGGCCAGGGCCTCGAACGCCGTCCAGTGCTCGATCAGGCGGGCCCGGATCGCCGCGCTCGGCGGCGGCTGGCACGGCGCCAGGTGGTCGTCGTGGCAGTCGATGTGGAAGGCCCGCAGCACCGACGCGGCGCGGAAGTGGGGCTCGGCCTGATCGGGGCGGGCCCGGGCCGCGAGCTCGTACGACCCGATCGCGCGATCGATGAGGCGCTGACGGGTGGTGGGCAGCTCGCTGGCCACCGCCGCCGCCACCGTATCGTCGCCGTCTAGCATCGCCCGCTCGTACTCGCGCTCGGCCCGCTGGCGGTCGTCGGTGACCGCGATCGAGCTCCAGAGATCGTCGGCCCGGGCCGCGCGGCCACCGGCGACGGTCAGCAGCGCGAACGCGACCACCCGCACGGCGGCGTGCGCCCTCACAGGGTTGGCCAAGACCAACCCCGTGTTGTCGATCGATCGGCCCGGCACCAGCGTGCTGGCCCGATCTGTACGGAACCAGAGCCGAGGGTTGGCCGCCGCGCCCGACCGCGTCTTCGAAGGCCCTATTCTGGGCCACCCTCTCATGGCGTGACCCCGCGTGGACGACGCGCCGGCCTGAACGGCTTGACCGGCGCGCGCCGGGCCGCGAGCGTGACGTCGATCGCGTCGACGTGGGCCTGGGCCCGCGGTCGGTAGCGCGCGCTCGGCAGGCCGAGGTAGGTCGTCCACGCCGCCCGCGCGTCATCGAGCTGGTCGCCGGTCTCGGCGATCAGCGCGCGCTGGTACCAGACCGCGGCCAGCGGCGCCGGCGTGAAGTCGTCGAGCGCGGCGGTCAGGCGGACCACGTAGTCGGAGCCGAGGGCCGACTTGAGCCGCTCGACCAGTTCGAGCGACGCCGACACCTGCTCGTCGCGATCGTAGGCCGCGACCAGCGCCATCCACACCGCGTTGTCCTCGAGTTCGCCCGGGCCCTGGCTGCGATCGAGGGCGCCGGCCAGGAGCGCGATCGCGCCGTCGAGCTGGTCGATGCCGTCGAGGGCGTCGGCCAGGAGGATGAGGGCCTGGGCCCGCTCGCCGCGGTAGCGCTGCTCGGCGAGCGCCGTGCGCAACGGCAGGATCGCGTCGGCGGGCGCGGCCCGGGTCAGCGCGATGCGGCCCAGGCGCAGGAGCGCGTCGGTGCGCAGCGGGCCGAGTTCGGCCTGGGCGGCGAAGCTGGCGAGTTGGCGCGCGGCGGTGGCGCCGCGGCCCGACTCGTCGGCGATCAGCCCCAGCAGGTAGTCGAGGACCGGGGCCCGCGGATCGAGGGCGCGGATCCGGCCGGCGATCGACGACGCCTCGCGCAGGCGCTGGGCCCGGAATCGCGGCTCCGCCCGGCCGAGGGCGGCCTGGTGGGCGAGGTTGACCTGCAGCCGGCCGTTCTCGAGCAGGCTGGCGACCTCGAGGCTGTGGGGGGCGAGGAACGCGCCCCAGAACTCGCCCTGATCGTCGGCGTCGGGATCGGGCGGCGGCTGGGCGCGCGCCGCGGTCGCGCTGGCCACGAGGGCGAGCGCCGCGAGCGTTGCC
Source organism: Myxococcales bacterium (assembly GCA_043775605.1). Lineage (GTDB taxonomy): Bacteria > Myxococcota_A > Polyangia > Haliangiales > Haliangiaceae > UBA2376. Next base: position 802 of record JAYVSF010000922.1, on the reverse strand, counting down.
GCGAGCCACGAGCGAGGCACCGGGCGAGTATGCCGGCTCGGGTGCGGGCCGGCCACTGGCAGCGCGCGAAGGCTCACAGGGTTGGCAGGATCAACTCTGTGACGAGGTGGGGGACGAGGCCCCGGCCGCGCCCCCGATCGCCGCCAGCCGTGCGCAGTGCGGCGCGCGGCGGCGAATCGATCCGGTGGGTTGGGGCGGTGGCGCGCTGGCCGGCGGCTTGCTACGCACCGTGCCGTGGAATCTCCCGTGCTCGACGCCGCCCGCGAGCTGTTCGACGCCCGCCAGTTTCCGGGGGTGGCCGCGGTGTGCGCCGAGGCGCTGGCCGAGCAACCGCGTGACGTCGGCCTCCGCCTGCTGCGGGCCCGCGCGCTGCTGGCCTTGCGGCGCGATCCGGCGGCCCAGGGCGAGGTCAGCGAGATCCTCCGCATCGACCCGCGCTGCAGCGCCGCCTACCGGTTGCTCGGCGAGCTGGCGGCGCGCCGCGACGAGGTGCGGTCGGCGCGGGTGTTCCTGCGCGAGGCGTTGCGGCTCGCGCCCGGCGACGAGGAGACCACGGTCTGGCTGGCGATCGTCGACGCCCTGGTGCCGACGGTCGCGGTCGCGGGCCGGGTGCCAGCGACCGACGGCGTCAGCGCCCACCTGTCGCCGCTCGCGCCGCTCGCGCCGCTCGAACCGCCGCTCGCGCCCGCCGCGCCCGTGGCAGCGCTCGCGCCCACGCGGACCGCGGCGGTGATCGCGCCGGCGCGCGCGCTGCCGCCGCCGATTCCGGCCGCGGCGCGGGCCCATGCGCGGCCCACGCCGG
>JAYVSF010000921.1:0-7698 GCA_043775605.1 Myxococcales bacterium | reverse complement strand
CCGTGAGCAATTGTCTGTGTAGCGAGCAGCCCCAAAGTCCCGCCAACTCGCAACTTGCTGAAGGCGCATCGATAGAAATACGCAACGAGGTCGCAGTAGTGGCCAGCTGGCGCAAAGCTACTTGTTAGATACGCGAAATAGCTCAGACCAAACGCTCCAGAGATCAGGTGTCCGCCCATAAACGGTGGGTTCCCAACGATACCATCGAAGCCTTCTTGGCCTGTACCAAAGACCTCCGGGAACTCGATCTCCCAGTGGAAGCAGGGGACGGGGCGGTCGCCGGAGCGGAGCTCGTGGCTGAGGGCCTCGATCTCGGGGGAGCGCCTGTCGCCAGCGAGCCAGACCTGGACGACGCGCTCCCATTGCGCACGGGCGGCCTCGCGGGCCTTGGCCTTGTCGGCCTCGAAGAAGCTCGCGACGATCGCGTCGCCGACGACGCGCACGCGCACGAGCGCGGAATCGGCCTTGCTCAACAGCCCCCGCTTGGCGCCGACATCGTCAGAGTTCGCGAGCAGCGGAATCTGCCCGCGCAGGGCCATGGCCTCGGCGATCGCCTTGTCCACGAAGGTGCGGATGGTAGGGACCTGCGCGGTCGGCGTCCAGTGGAAGCTGGCGATCTGCTCGCGGGTCAGGCCGACCAGCGAGTCGCCGTGACGGATCGAGTGGTCGAGGAAGGTGAAGGCATGGTCGCGGGCCAGGGTCGCCAGCCACAGTGACAGCTTGCCGAGGTCGACGGCGAACGGGTTCTTGTCGACGCCGTACAGGCAGTGCTGCGCCACCTGGCGCTGGGCGTACAGCAGGATGTCCTCGTCGGGCGGCACGTCGGTCGGCCGGCCGTGGACGTCATACGCCTTCACGACCTGCTCGGCGAGCTGACGGCAGGTCTCGACCAGGAAGGCGCCCGAGCCCATGGCCGGGTCGCAGACCTTGAGCGCCAGCAACTGCGCCGGCGTTGGCGTCGAACCGAGGTCCTCCAGGATCGGCCGCAACGTCGTGCGCACGATCGGCTCGGTCAGCTCGCGCGGCGTGTAGTGCGAGCCCGAGCGCCGGCGCTCGTCGGTCGGCTGCAGGTACAGCCCATACTTCGCCACGGACTGCGGGACCCGTGCCGCATTTTGGAAGAGCGGCGAGATCCGCCGGGCCAGCGCCGCCACCAGATCGTCGACCGTCGCCGCTTGCTTGAGCGCGTCGCCCGCCTTGCCGGTCAGCTCGACGCCGGCCGACTCCTTCAGGTACGCACCGCGGTCCGCACCCTTCTTCGCCAGCAGCGTCTCCAGCCCGACCACCACGTGCTGCTTGCCGAGACCGATCGACGTCTCCGTCGCCCGCGTGAGCCGGAAGCCCATCATGTTCTCGTACACCGAGCCGATCTGCTCGACGTCGAGGGCCCGGTACGACAGCCGGTCGCTGTCGAGGAGCAGCAGCTTCTCGAGCACTCGCAGCACCACCCCGTCCGGCACCTTCGGCACCGGCACCGCCGCGCCCATCTCCCGCCGCACCTTGTAGGGCCGGCCCTCGAGGAACGCCCAGCCGTCGGGATCGAACAGGTGGCCGTAGCGCGGCGGCAGCCGCAGATCGCCGCGCCGGGCGCCGTCGTGGACCATGCGGAACAGCACCAGCAGTCGCGACCACGCGCCGTAGCGCTGATCCATGGTGTCGGGGAAGCGGCCGGCATCGGTGCGCAGCTTGTCGAACAGGCCGACCAGCGCGTAGTTCCGCACGTAGGTCGCCGACGACGACAGGAGGCCGCGCTCCTCGGCGTACAGGATGAAGACCAGCCGCAGCAGGACGGCGAGCAGGCCACCATAGAGATGATCCGGATCGGCCTCGACCGTCTCGTCGAGCAGCTCGCCCTTGGTCGCCTCGTTGGCCGCCTGGAAGCCACGCAAGAGCTCGTTCAGCGCCTCGAGCACCTGGCCGGCCAGCTTGGTCGAGACCACGTTCTGGTACTTGCGGCTCTCCTTCAGGATATGCGGGAGGCGCTGGGTGCGGCCCATCTCGAACAGGCGCGCCTTGCCCAGCAGCATGCACAGCGCGGACAGCATGTCGCGGTCGAGCGCGGTCACCAGCCGGCGGACCGGCCAGGTGACGTGGCCCGACGACTCGCCGCGGGGCAGATAGACCAGCCGCACGAAGCGACCATTGGCCAGGATGCCGACCGGCACGCCGGTCTCGCGCAGCAGGCGTTCCAGGCGAACCTGCGGGCTGGCGTGCCAGCGCCGGCCATCCTCGGGCGGCGGCTCGTCGAGCGAGACCCCGGCCGGCAGCTCCTGGATCAGCATCTGCCACTCGGCCTCGTCCTCGGGCACGGCCGGGACGGCGTAAGTCGGGCGCAGGGTCTCGCCGAACTCGGGCAGCACCAGCGAGAGCGTCTCGGGCAGGTCCGCGCCACTGACCAGCTTGGTCGGCTTCCAGCCCAGCACCCGGGTCGCAAGATCGGCGAAGGCGAGCGGCAACGGCGGTCGTGCGGACGCCCGGGAGTCGCTCTCCGCAGGCATCGATGGAGTGATCAGCGCCGCGAGCACCTGCTGCTCCTTCACGATGTTCTTGTCGGGGAGAGCCTGGGCCGCCAGCAGGGCCGGCGGTGACACCACCAGGCCGACCGGCTGCAGGAGGCCGATCCAGTCGCGGTGCAGGCGAAGCTCGTGGTCAGTGGCCATGGCTCACCCCGTCACCGGCCACAGATACGCGACCCCGACCGGCTCGATCCGGGTCGCCTTCACGACGTAGCTCTGCCGGATGCGCGCCGGCTCGCGCTCGACCTCGCGCGGGATGGCGTCGAGACGCCGGCGCCAGTACTTGGCGTTGTCTTGCAGTTGCCGGCGCTCGTCGTCATCGAAGCCCTTGAACTCGAAGGCCTGCTGCGGGTCCTCGATCGCGGCCAGCTTGCGCTCGAGGCGCTGCTTCTGTCCTGCGAGGATCTCGACCATGTCCTTGGCCTCGCGCTGACCGCGGTCGTCGAGCTTGGCGGTCGCGGTGCGGGCGACGCGCTCGCAGCGCTTCAGCAGGTGCGGCAGGAGGTCCTCGACGTCGGTGGGTGCGGACTTGAGGACGTTGGCCTGCACCGGGGCGGCGACCGCGGCCCCGCCCGCCTTCGCCAGCGACGCCATGAGCAGCTCCCACGATCGGTCGCGGTCGGCCTCGGCGTACGGCTTGAGCGCGCCCTTGCGGGTGTCGCGGGCCAACCAGGGCGCGGCCACCCAGACGATCTCGTCGTGCAGCCGGGCGGCGCGGTCGCCGTAGAGCGACATCCGGCCGAGCAGGACGACCCGGGGATGGGGATCCTCGGTCATGCCGACACAGGCCCGCGCCAGGTCGTCGAGGACGAAGCCCTGGGCCAGGAACCGCCCGAGCAGCCGCTGCACCAGGCGATGCTCGAGGTGGAGGTGGACGACCTCGTCGTCGATGTGACCAGGGTCGGCGAACACCACCGGCCGGATCGGCGCGGTCCGCCGCCATTCCCAGACCTTCAGGTCGCGTGGCCGCGGCGCGCGGAGGGTATCCAGGGTCTCGACCCAGGTCGGATCGGCACCGGCGCGGCGGTCGAGCGCGGGTACAGCGAAGGCAAGGCCCGCGCGGCCCGCCACCGGCGCCAGCGCGTCGGCGCCGAGCATGCCCAGCGACTCGCTCAGCACGTGCTGGAGCTGGCCGTCCTTGAGATCGAGCGAGTCCTTCGAGTCCTCGAGAATGTCGCGCAGCGTCTGGAGCTGCTTGTCGAGGGCGCCCTTCCGCTCGCGGGCGCCGTCGAGCTCCGCCGGCGCGGCCAGCTTCTGGGGCTCGGCGGTGTCGGCCTGCAGGGCCGCAACCAGGTTCGTGCGGTCGCGCGGACCGATGCCGCGCGCCAGGCGGCGGGTCATCCGCTCCTCGAGCACCGGCGGCATGCTGCCCAGCTCCTTCTGGATCACCTTGGTGCGCTCGGCCAGCACCTCGAGCACGCGATCGGACTCGCGCTGGACGTAGATGAAGTAGTGGCAGCGGACCGCATCGCTGCGCTGACCCTTGCGGTCGATGCGGCCGTTGCGCTGCTCGAGGCGTGACGGGTTCCACGGCAGGTCCATGTGGAACAGATCGGCGCAGTAGTTCTGGAGGTTCACGCCCTCGCGGGCGGCGTCGGTCGCGACCAGGATGCGGAGCGGGTGCTTGGCGGGGTCGATGTTGAACGCGCGCTTGACCTCCTCACGGAGGTCGTCGCCCATGCCGCCGTGGAACGTGGCCAGACGGTCTTCGCCGCGCTCAGTGGCGCCGATCGCCGCGGTGAGCTGCTGCACCAGGTAGCGCTTGGTGTCGGCGTATTCGGTGAAGATGACCACCCGCCGGGGTTGCCAGGTGGCCGGCGCGCCGGTCGCAGCGTGGCCCAACGGAGGCAGGCCCGGGCAGAGCTCGTGGCGGATCCAGTCGACCAGCCAGCGGACGCGGGCGTCGGGCAATCGGCGGGTCCGGTCCGCGAGCGACTCCATGCGCGCGACCAGGTCGACCTCGCGCGGCGACGGCGTGCCGGCGGCGGCGGTGGTGGCCTCGATGGCCTGCACTTCCTCGGCCTCGACATCATCCTCGGACAGCTCGGCCCGGTCGTCATCGGCGTCCGGCGTCGCGAACAAGAGGTCGAGGGCTGGCGTCGGGGTTGCCGCCTGCTCGGACGTCGCCTTCTCCAGATAGGCGCGGTGAGCCTTGATCGTGCGATGGAACGCCTCCACCGACGAGCACAGGCGCTTCTGTAGATTCACGAGGATGAGGCCCTGGGCCGCGCGTTGCCGCACGGGCAGCCCGGCGAGGCGCTGCTCCCGCGCTTCCCAGTACTCGTCGAGCAGCTTGGCCAGCACCAGCTCGGCGGCGTCGGCCGGCAGGTCATCGATCGAGATCTTGACGACGTCACGCCGAGGGAAGCCGCCCGAGACCTCGCGCAGGTCCGACTTGAGACGGCGCACCATGACTTCGTCCCGGAGCTTGGGCTCGACGTCCGTACCGCGGATGAAACGCTGGGGGTCGAGGATCTCGAGCAGGGCCGAGAAGCTGTTCGACAGGCCGTTGTGCGGCGTCGCCGACAGGAACAGCCGGTGCTCGAAGCGCTCGGCGAGGTCGCGCACGGCACGGGTGAACTGAGAATCGATGGCGTACTTGGAGCTGGTCGCAGGGGCGGCGTGATGAGCCTCATCGAGGATGAGGAGCGAACCAGGGTCGGCCCCGTCGCGACGCTGGCCGTTCTCGTCGATGCTGAGCAGGTCGCGCAACGGCGCGGCGTACTCTTCGTCGCGGAGCAGCGCGTGAGACAGGATGAACCGCGAGTGCGTGGTCCATGGATTCACGGCGTAACCACGCTCGCGCCGGCAGCGCGCGACGTACTCGCGATCGTAAACGACGAAGGTGAGGCCGAAGCGCTGCTCGAGCTCTTCGCGCCACTGGATGACCACCGACGGCGGGGCCACGACCACCGCGCGGCGCACCCGCTGCCGCATGATCATCTCGCGCAGCACCAGGCCGGCCTCGATGGTCTTGCCGAGGCCGACGTCGTCGGCGATGAAGAGGTTCACGCGCGGCAGCCGGAGCGCTTTGCGCAGCGGCTCGAGCTGGTAGGCCATGACCTCGATGCCGGCGCGGAACGGAGCCTGGAACAGCCGCGGGTTGGTCGCGGTCACGCAGTTCCAGCGCAGCGCGTGGAGGTACGCCGCGAAGCGCGACGGGGCGTCGAAGGCGCGCTTGCCCAGGCGTTCCCAGGCGGCACGGACGACCTCGGTGTCGATCTCGTGCTCCCACAGGACCTCGAGCGCTTCGCCCTGGGCGTCATCGTCGAGGCACGACATCGACACGAGGGTCGCCTCGCCGGGTATGGACGCGGGCTGGACGTCCTCGACCAGGTACTGGCGCTGGCGGACCCGGACGATCTCACCCGGCTCAGGAGCCGGAGGCAGCGGAGGTGCCGTCATCGGGCACCACCGATCGGGTGCGGGATCGGGACGAGCATCGGGCGGTCAGGAGAGGCGTGCGGGACCGACGATAGGACGGCCGTGGGCGGGATGATGCCAGGTCGGTCTGATCTTGAAGTCTGAAGACTACAGCAATCGACTGACCAATTTCCGCCCGAGGCTCCGTCGGCAAGCAACCCGGCGCCCGTCCGAGCGCGGTCAGCGTGCGGCCCGGGCGCGGAGCACGTTCGAGCATCGGCTCGACGACTCGCTGGTCGCGCTGGACCGTGCGTTGCCGGAGGTCGAACGGAGGATCCACGACGCGCCCGACCGCGCTGCAAGGAATCGTTGCAGAGCGCCCGGCACGACCTCCTGCAACGGCGCGCACGGCTCGGCAAGATGCTCACCGCGATTCGCGTCGGGGCGCTCGATGGCGACGGGCAGCCGACCGGCGAGACGTCCGACGGAGGCGAACCCGACGATGACGCGCCCTATCCTGACCTTGGTGCGCGCGGACCGATCGCGGAGGTCAGAGCAGACCCCGCTCCGTCGAGAGTTTTGGGCCGCCGAGACCTTCGGGCCCGTGCTGTACTCGGTCGCCCGCATGACGACGATTTTCCGACCCCGCCGCCGCTTCGACGTGTTCACGCCCTTGCTCGCGATCGCGCTCGCGGCCGGGTGTGGGCCAGCGGCGACGCCGGCCACGACCGGCGGCTACCCCGGCCTGACGACGACGCCGCCGTCGGCGACGGCGATCGGCAACACGCCGGAGCCGACCGCGACGGCGCCGGCCAGCGATGCGCTCGGGTGGGCCCACGCGACGGCGATCACCGTGAAGGACGGCTGGGCCGGGCTCGGCTGCATGCACACCTTCGAGGCCACGCTCGAGCGCAAGGGCGATCGCCTGGTCGGCACCGCGACCCTCGAGGCCGGCAACGGCTCGCCCGCGACCCGGACGGTCGAGGTCGCCGACGGCGCGCTGCAGACGCTCGAGGACGCCGTGGTGCGCGCGGCCGCGGTCCCGGCCTGGGAGCCGCCGCCCGAGGGCGAGTGGACCGACGACTATCCGTCGGGCTCGATCGCGTTCACCGGCCCCGGTGGCACCACCCAGCTCTACTTCCAGGATCAGCATCGCCGGCTGATGCTCGAGCAGGGGGGCAAGGTCGTGCCGCTGCGCGACCCGCCACCGGCCAGTGCCGACGGCCGGCCGGGCCCGATCTGGATCGCCTACAGCGCGTTCCTCGACGGACCGCTCGGGCTGCGCCCGTGGATCACGAGCCGCTGCGGCCACTGACTTCGGGGCCTCCGGGCCCGCGCCAAGGGTCCCCTGCTCAGCAGCAGGTGAACGGGTAGGCGCGACCGCTGGCGTTGTAGAACGACAGCGCGACCGCCTGGTTCTCGAGCTTCGGCGCGGGCGGCAGCGCCATGATCATCTCGCTGGTGAGCGGATCGTTGCCCGGATCCCAGCCGCCGAACGCGTGCGCCAGCCGGGTCTCGGGCGTGCCCAGACCGGTCGGCGCGGTGGCCTCGCGGACGGTGAGCTTCACGTACGGCCCGAGGTCGAAGTTGAAGTAGCCGCGCAGCGCCTTGCGCGGGTCCTCGAGCAGCTCGGCCTTGAACTTGGCATCGCGCCAGGCCAGCGCGATCGCCTCGAGCCACACCATCTGCCACTTGATCGTGGTGTCGAGGCCCGAGACCGGATCCTCCTCACGCCCCGCGACGAACCGCGTGAACGCCGCGACCGACTCTTCCGCAATGTCATCCGACATGTTCGCTCCTCTTCCGTGGCGAGCCCGGG
>JAYVSF010000920.1:0-2852 GCA_043775605.1 Myxococcales bacterium | reverse complement strand
CTGCAGGACACGCCGTGGCGGGAGACGATGAAGAGCGTGAACGACGCGCTCCGCAACCAGCGGCGCGACGCCCTGGTCAGCTACGTCATCCACCACAAGCGCCCGACCACCGCCATCGACACCGCCGACAAGCTCTACGAGCACTTCCTCATCGACGTGCAGATGGACGCCTGCATGCAGACGTCACGCATCCGCCAGGCGCTGTCGACGGTGCAGCTGTTCATCACCCGCTGCTTCATGAACCTCGAGCCCGGCGTGGTCCCGGCCGCGCTGCGCGCCGACCACTGGGAGTACATGAAGCGCTACCGGGTCTGGGAGGCGAACCGCAAGATCTTCCTCTATCCCGAGAACTGGCTCGAGCCCGAGCTGCGCGACAACAAGTCGGCGTTCTTCCGCGAGCTCGAGGGCGAGCTGCTCAAGGCCGACGTCACCGACGAGCGGGCCGAGGACGCGTACCTGGCTTATCTGCAGAAGCTCGACCACGTGGCGCGGCTCGAGATCTCCGGCGCCACCGTCGAGGAGCGGACTCCCGGCGATCCCAAGGACGACGTCCTGCACGTGTTCGGCCGCACCCACGGCGCCACCCGCGAGCACTACTATCGCCGCTACGAGGGCGGGTACTGGCTGCCGTGGGAGAAGGTGTCGTTGAGCATCCAGGGCGAGCACCTCTTGCCGGTGGTCTGGCGCGGCCGCCTGTTCGTCTTCTGGCTGACCATCCTGGAGAAGGCCGAGACGGTGGGCGACAAGTCGCCCGAGGACATGCGGACCGAGCGCTGGCACGTCAACGCCCGCAAGACCGCCGAGATCAGCCTCGCCTGGGGCGAATACTTCCAGGGCAAGTGGACCGCGCCCACGTCGACCCACGCCGGCGATCCCTTCGTCCTCAGCGGGCTGGTCCAGTTCGAGCCCCGCAAGCTGGTCATGTCGGCGCAGACCCTCCAGCCCGATCCCAAGGTCTCGGAGCGCCTGGTCGTCGATCTGGTCTACTTCCAGAACGATCACAGCGCGGCGTTCAAGGTGATCTTCACCAGCAAGAACGCGCCGCCGCTCCACGGATCGTTCGGGTCCTTCGAGATCTTCGGCACGGTGGAGGCCTTCAACTACGTCCTGTTCTGGAAGGCGCAGCCCGGCGGGACGCTCGACTCCAACGCCCTCGCGGTGAACGACCGGGCGCTCAAGGTGAACATCACGCAACCCGCACAGGCCGCGTCGCCCGCGGTGGTGAAGACCCTGCTCACCCAGTCGGGCCGGGTCTTCCCCGGGCACCGCATCCGCCCGATCCTCCGGCCGACGGAGAACCCGTGGGAGACGCCGTTCTTCTACGACGACGAGCACAGCGCGTTCTTCGTCCGGCCCGACGAGCAGGTCGTCATGGTCGAGGACTGGACCATCTACTACATCCCGCTCGTGCCCCCGGCGGTGGTGAAGATCCCACCGCTGTACGAGATCCCGATCCGTGTCCCCATCGACGTTCCCGATCCAGTGGGCCCGGTGATCAACCCACCCTTCGACGGCCTGGCCATGGGCATCAACCCCGCGGCCGAGGTCGTCCTCGCTCATGACGCGCAGTTCGCCTACGGCGGCGCGAGCTTCAACGCCCGCGGCCTGGTCAAGGGGGCACCGTGAAGACCGACTTCCACCAGCAGCAGAACCTGGCCCTCATCAAGGCCGAAGACCTGGCCGGGTGGGTCACCGCCAAGGTCCCCGAGCGCAAGATCGCCTACCGGTTCTTCGTCCACTACCACCCCTACACCGACGCGCTGATCGAGAAGCTCAACCGCGACGGGCTGAGCGCGCTTCTCGACGTGAACTACCACGCGCTGCTCCACCAGGAGCTGGCGCCCGACTTCTACCAGCCGGGTGACACCGCCGCGGCCGACTTCCCGCGCCACGAGCTCGACGTCAGCGACAACGGTCCCTACGCGATCTACAACTGGGAGCTGTTCTTCCACGCGCCGCTCGAGATCGCGGTCCATCTTAGCAAGAACCAGCGCTTCCGCGAGGCCCAGCGCTGGTTCCACTTCATCTTCGATCCGACCAGCACCGACCTCGGTGTGGCCAAGCCCCAGCGGTTCTGGAAGTTCCTCCGCTTCCGCCAGGAGACCGACCCCGAGTTCCTCGGCGAGATGCTGCGGGCGCTGGCCGATCCGCTGCCGTCGGCGCTCAAGACGCAGATGGAGCTCGCGATCACCGCCTGGCGCGACCACCCCTTCCAGCCCCACGTGGTGGCCCGCACCCGCCACCTCGCCTACCAGCTCAACGTGGTGATGAAGTACCTCGACAACCTGCTGGCCTGGGGCGACAACCTCTTCCGCCAGGACACGCTCGAGACCCTCAACGAGGCGACGCAGGTCTACGTGCTCGCCGCCAACATCCTCGGGCGGCGGCCGCAGCAGGTCCCGCCCCGGCGCAAGACCACGCCGCGTAGCTACGCCCAGCTCAAGGCGGCGGGGCTCGACGCCTTCGGCAACGCGCTGGCCGACTGGGAGAACGAGTTCCCGTTCAACGGCAGCCCGGCGGCCAGTGGCTCCAGCCCGGCGGTGCAGTCGGTCTTCGGTATCGGCCGGTCGCTCTACTTCTGCATCCCGCAGAATGACCAGCTCCTGGCCTACTGGGACAAGGTGGCTGACCGGCTGTTCAAGCTGCGCCACTGCATGAACATCGAGGGGATCGTGCGCCAGCTGGCGCTGTTCGAGCCGCCGATCGATCCCGGCGCGCTGGTCCGCGCCGCCGCCGCCGGGATGGACATCGCCGGCATCGTCAACAACGTCAACCAACCGCTGTCGACCGTGCGCGGCCCGTGGCTGCTGCAGAAGGCGCTCGAGCTGTGCGCCGAGGTCAAGAGCCTGGGC
>JAYVSF010000919.1:0-3708 GCA_043775605.1 Myxococcales bacterium | reverse complement strand
GAGCAAGGGTAGTGCCATGCCGCTCGAAAGAGCGATGAGACGTAACAGTCTGTACTTGCGAGAGTAGTCGACGGCTGATCGAGTTGCCAGGCTGGGGGTTTCGCGCCCTTGGCTGGCGAGTCCACTAGCCGGCAGCCCCTCTCCGGCCTGGTGGCTGACACCATGCGCGGATTGGTCAGACCAACGCCGCGGGTGGCTGACACCATCCGGCGCGCGGTGCCTGACACCGGCGCGGATTGGTCAGACCAACGCCGCGGGTGGCTGACACCATCGCACGGGGATCGCAGGGCGACTCCGGAACACCCCGGCCCCGAGATCCTTGGGATCTTCCGTGCGTACCCAGCGCACCTGCCCGCGCTACCTGGAGCCTCCATGATCTCGCCTCGCCCCGTCTTCACCCGGCTCGCAGCGCTCGGCCTGACCGCCGTGGCCGGCCTCGCCCCGAGCAGCGCCCGCGCCGATGACCCGGCGCCGCCGGCGCCCGCCAACCCCGAGGTCGAGCCCGATCAGCGCCCGCGCGGCGTCGATTTCTCGTCCGAGAGCATCTCGCTGACCTCCGGCGACATCCGCGACAACGTCAGCGCCTGGGCGGTCGGCCCGCCCGGCTGGGACGTCGGCGGCGAGTTGCGGCTCATCACCAGCGACCAGGGCCTCGGCACCGAGCCCGCGCTCAAGCTCAGCGACGTCGGCCTGTTCCGCGCCCGCATCCGCGCCACCGCCAGCCGCCGGATCGAGACGTTCGGGGCGATCGACCTCCTCGCCAAGCAGCCCAGCTACACCAACGAGCTCGTGATCCAGGGCGCGACGTTCGGGGTCAAGGTCGCGGTGTCGCGCAAGTGGGCGCTGTCGACGTCGCTGGCCGGCGGCCCCACGCTTGGCCGCACCGGCTACTGGGGCGGCGGCGGCACCGCGATGATCTACCGCGCCCACCCCGACGAGACCCTCAGCTTCCAGGCCTCGCTCGGGGCCTCGGCCACCGCGCTGCGGCTCGACGCCGTCGCCGAGAACCCGTGGCTGACCGAGGCGTCGGCCGGCGGCATGATCATGATCCACTCGCCCAACGGCTGGTTCGGCATGTGGCTGGGCGCCGGCCTCAACGTGCCGGTCGTCCACAGCGACGCCCTCGATCCCGCGACCCGGCTCGATCTCACCGTCGGCACCGTCTACGCCGTGGTCAAGGACTGGGACATCTACATCGAGGCCGGCATCTTCGACCGCGGCGATCGCGGACATCCCGAGACCCAGCTGCCGATCCTCGATGGCGGCTTCGATCAGCGCACGATCGTCGTCGGCGTCACCCGCCGCTTCGAGGGCTCGCACGCCAGCCACGAGCGCACCGGCGACGCGCTGCTCCAGCTCGGGAGCTGACCGGCCCGACTCGACCGGGTCGGCGCCCGCGCAGAGCCCGTGCCCCCACCGCGGGCGCGGGTCGTGCGACCATCGGGGCCCGCGAGCCCCGAGGTACCGAACGCCCGTGAGCTACTACATCCGCTACTTCGCCGCCCAGCCGATCACCAGCAAGGCCATCCACCAGGCGCTGCAGGCGCTCGACCCGACGTTCAAGATCGACCTCGGCGAGCTGATGCGCGGCGAGACCGCGCTCGGCCAGATCGAGGTCAACCAGGCCCAGGGCGACATGTTCGAGGACGACCTCGCCCAGACCCTGCGCATGGTCGCGGCCAGCGGCCACGGCCACGCGGTGGCGCCGCGGCTCCAGGGCGCCCGCTCGATCGTGGTGGTGAACCTCGCGTGGGGGGCGATGGGCTCGGACCAGGCGCTGGCGATGGTGGCGCCGCTGTGGACCGCGCTCGCCCAGCTGTCGCCGGGCCTGTCGCAGTGGGACGGCAACGGCATCTTCGACGGCGGTCAGCGGCTGGTCGACCTCAGCGCGGTCCGCTGAGCTCGTCGCGAGCGATGCCGGTCGCGCCCTGCCGGTTCTGCGCGATCGCCGCCGGCGACGCGCCCGCCAGCGTGGTGGTCGACGACGATCGGGTGCTGGCGTTCATGGATGTGCGGCCATGGCGACGCGGTCACGTGCTGGTGGTGCCGCGCGCCCACGGTCAGCTGCTCGCCGAGCTGCCGGCCGCGACGGTGGCGGCGATGTTCGCGCTGGCGACCGAGCTGGTCGGCGCGGTCCGCGCTTCGGGCCTGCCGTGCGACGACGTCCACCTGATCGTCAACGACGGTCCGGCCGCCGGACAGACCGTGGCCCACGCCCACGTCCACGTCGTGCCCCGGGTCCGAGGTGATCTCTGGCGGGCCGCCGCGCTGGTGGTCGGCCGGGCGCTGCCGCCCACGCCGCGCCCGCAGCTCGACGCGGACGCCCGCCTGATCGCGACCGCCCTCGCCCGCCGACGCTGACGCCGACGGGTGCGCGCGCTGGGCCCTGGAGGAGCCTGTACCGCATGCCTGTGCCGGCGGACGAAGGAAGACCCCAGCATCCCCCATGACCCCGCGCCCCCGGAGTCATGGTTGATCGCACGCCAAGGCTCGCTAACCGGCGGTCTGCAGGCCGGCGGCGATGCCGCTGATCGTCGTGAAGATCGCGGTCGCGATGCGCTCGAGCTCGACGGTCGGCGCGGCCGCGGCCTCGGCGGCGCGCAGCCGGCGCAGCAGCTCGATCTGGGTGTGGTTGAGGACGTCGAGGTAGGGGTTGCGGCGGCGCACCGACTCGGCGAGGTACGGTCGATCGTCGAGCGCGACGTCGAGGCCGGCCAGCTCGATCAGCGCCCGCCGGGTCCGGCCGTGCTCGTCCTCGACGAGCGCGAACAGCCCGGCGCCGTCGGCGTCGGCCAGGGCGGCGTAGGCCCGCGCGACGTCGAGGTCGGCGCGGACCAGCGCAATCGCCGCGTTGTGGGTGACGCTGCGGAGGAAGCGCGAGCCGGCGATCACGGCCCGGGCCGCGTCGACGCCGAGCGCGGCGGCGATCGCCTCGAGCCCGCTGCCGAGGCCGAACCAGCCCGGCAGCCCGTGCCGGCTCTGGTTCCACGAGAACACCCACGGGATCGCCCGCAGCTCGCCGAGCGCGAAGCCGGCCCCCCGGTCGGGACCGGCTCCATGGTGGCGCGCGCCAAGCGCGCCGGCCGGTGGGTTGCGCGACGCCGGCCGCGAGCCGATCGGCAGCTTGCCGACCTGCTGGATCGGGGTCGCGGCCAGGGTGTAGCGGGCCAGGCGATCCTGATCGTGAGTCAGCCGCCGGTACGCGGTCAGCGCGGCGGCGCCGCCGATGGCGAGGGCCTGATCGAGCGCGTGATCGATCGCGGGCTCGGCGGCGCCCGCGGCCGCGGCGTGCTCGTCGGTGGCGGCCCGCAGCACCGCGGCCAGGGTCAGCTCGAGATCGCGGTGGGCGATCTCCGGCCGGCCGTAGCGCGAGGTGATGGTCTCGCCCTGCTCGGTGACCCGCATCCGCCCGCGCAGCGCCGCCGCCGGCTGGGCCCGGATCGCCTCGCCGGCCGGCCCACCGCCGCGCCCGATCGCGCCGCCGCGGCCATGGAACACGGTGAGGGCGACCCCGGCGCCGTCGGCGACTGCCGCCAGCTCGAGCTGGGCCTGGCGCAGCGCCACCTGCGACGCGAGGTAGCCGGCCTGCTTGCCCGAGTCGGAGTAGCCGAGCATCACCTCGAGCTCGCCGCCGAGCTCGTCGCGCAGGATCGGGTGGGCGACGATCCCGGCCGCGAGCTCGCCCGCGCGCTGCAGATCCTCGAGCTG
>JAYVSF010000918.1:0-2937 GCA_043775605.1 Myxococcales bacterium | reverse complement strand
GAGCAGCTCTCGGGCAAGAAGGTCCAGCTCACCCGCCGCGAGGATCCCGCGCTGCTCGGCGGCATCGTCGCCAAGGTCGGCGACGTGATCTACGACGGCAGCGTTCGTACCCAGCTCCGCGCCCTGCGCGACCAGATGCAGAAGTAGTCGAAAGGCCACGAGGAACACCATGGACATCCGCGCCGCCGAGATCAGCGACATCATCCGCAAGCAGATCGAGAACTACGACAAGAAGGTCGAGGTCACCGAGACCGGGACCGTCTTGACCGCAGGCGACGGCATCGCCCGCGTCTACGGGCTGTCGGGCGCGATGGCCGGCGAGCTGCTCGAGTTCGAGGGCGCGGGTGGCGAGAAGGTCCAGGGCATGGTGCTCAACCTCGAGGAGGACAACGTCGGCGTCGCGCTCCTCGGCCGGTTCGAGAGCATCCGCGAGGGTGACGTCGTTCGCCGCACCTCGAAGATCGTCGAGGTCACCGTTGGTGAGGAGCTCATCGGCCGGGTCGTGAACGCGATCGGCCTGCCCGTCGACGGTGGCAAGCCGATCACCGGCGCGCAGAAGCGCAAGGTCGAGATCAAGGCGCCCGGCATCATCCAGCGCAAGTCGGTGCACGAGCCGATGCAGACCGGGATGAAGTCGATCGACTCGATGATCCCGATCGGCCGCGGCCAGCGCGAGCTGATCATCGGCGACCGTGGCGTCGGCAAGACCGCCATCGCGATCGACACGATCATCAACCAGAAGGGGCAGAACATGTTCTGCTTCTACGTCGCCATCGGCCAGAAGCAGTCGACGGTGGCCTCGGTGGTCGATCGCCTGCAGAAGGCGGGCGCGATGGCGTACACGACGGTGGTCGTCGCCGGCGCGTCGGAGCCGGCCCCGCTGCAGTTCATCGCGCCGTACACCGGCGTCACGATGGCCGAGTACTTCCGCGACTCCGGTCGCCACGCCCTCATCGTCTATGACGATCTGTCGAAGCAGGCGGTCGCCTACCGGCAGATGTCGCTCTTGCTCCGCCGCCCGCCGGGTCGCGAGGCCTACCCGGGCGACGTGTTCTACCTCCACAGCCGCCTGCTCGAGCGCGCCGCCAAGCTGTCCGACAAGGAGGGCGGCGGGTCGCTGACCGCGCTGCCCATCATCGAGACCCAGGCCGGCGACGTGTCGGCGTACATCCCGACCAACGTCATCTCGATCACCGACGGCCAGATCTTCCTCGAGGCCGACCTGTTCTACTCCGGCATCCGGCCGGCGGTGAACGTCGGCATCTCGGTGTCGCGCGTCGGTGGCTCGGCCCAGACCAAGGCGATGAAGAAGATCGCCGGCCGCCTCCGCCTCGAGCTCGCGGCCTACCGCGAGAAGGCGGCGTTCGCGCAGTTCGGCTCCGACCTCGACAAGGCCACGCTGCAGCAGCTCGGCCGCGGCGAGCGCATGACCGAGCTGCTCAAGCAGGGTCAGTACTCGCCGATGTCGATGGAGGAGCAGGTCGTCGTCATCTTCGCCGGCACCAACGGCTACATCGACGGCTACCCGGTGGCGTCGCTCGGGCGCTACGAGGCCGAGCTGATGGCGTTCATCAAGGGCCGCAAGGCCGACCTGCTCGAGGCGCTGCGCACCACCGGCTCCCTCGACGGCGGCCTCGAGCAGCAACTGCGCGACGCGCTCGACGAGTTCGCCAAGCAGTTCAGCGTCGAGAAGAAGTAAGTCGATGCCGTCGCTCAAGGCGATCCGCAACCGCATCGCGTCGGTCAAGAACTCGCGCAAGATCACCCGCGCGATGAAGCTGGTCGCGGCGTCGAAGCTGCGCCGCGCCCAGGACGCGATCATCGCCGCCCGGCCGTACGCCAACGCGCTGGCCCGGGTGGTGTCGGAGCTGGCCGAGGTCGCCGGCGCCGATGCCCACCCGCTGTTCGAGAGCCGCCCGGCCCACAAGGCCGCGGTGATCGTCTTCACCAGCGACCGCGGTCTGGCTGGCGCGTTCAACGCCAACGTCATCAAGCGCACCGAGCTGCTGCTGCGCACCGAGCTCGCCGACTACCAGGAGGTCACCCTCCGGCTGATCGGCAAGAAGGCCAACCAGTACTTCGTCCGCCGGCCGCAGTACAAGATCGCCAGCTACGACGGCGCCCCGATCGGCGCGACCGCGCTGACCGTGGCCGGCGAGGCCGCGGCCCGGGCCGTCGACGACTTCCTGGCCGGCAAGGTCGACCGCGTCTTCGTGGTCTACAACGAGTTCAAGAGCGCGATCACCCAGTCGACGATGGTCAAGCAGGTCCTGCCGGTCCAGCCCGAGCCGGCCTCTGGCGGCGCGGCCAAGGCCGGCTCGGTCGACAACGTGTACGAGCCGACCAAGGAAGCGCTGCTGTCGCGGCTGGTGCCGCTGTACGTGCAGATCGGCCTGTACCGGGCCGCGCTCGAGTCGATCGCCGGCGAGTACGGCGCCCGGATGAGCGCGATGGAGAGCGCGACCAAGAACGCCGGCGACATGATCAGCCGGCTCACGCTCCAGTACAACCGGGCCCGCCAGGCCTCGATCACCAAGGAGCTGCTCGAGATCATCGGCGGCGCCGAGGCCCTCAAGGGCTGATCCTCGTTTCTGCTCCGCCTCTGTTTCCCCTGACCCCCGCACGAGAGAACTCCATGGCCACCACCGACTACTCCCCGAGCTCCATCGGCCGCATCGTCCAGGTCATCGGCCCGGTCGTCGACGTCGCCTTCGACTCCGCCGAGCTGCCGGAGATCAACACCGCGCTGCTGCTGTCGAACCCGTCGATCGACAACACCGTCGACAACCTCACCATCGAGGTCTCCCAGCACCTCGGTGAGCACATGGTGCGGTGCGTGGCGATGGACTCGACCGACGGCCTGACCCGCGGTCAGCCGGTCAAGAACACCGGCGCGCCGATCACGATGCCGGTCGGGGCCGAGGTGCTCGGCCGCAT
>JAYVSF010000917.1:0-8473 GCA_043775605.1 Myxococcales bacterium | reverse complement strand
GGTGCGCCTCGCCGCGCCCCATCGCCTGACTCGACCGCTGCTGATGGACGCGACCGTCGTCCAGCGTGACGGCTTCCGCTTCGTCTACGTCCTGCCGCTCGCCGACGATCGCCTGCTGATCGAGGACACCTACTACAGCGACGGCCCCGACCTCGATCGCCCGACGCTGCGCAGCGCGATCGCCGACTACGCCGCGACCCACGGCTGGTCCATCGCCGCGATCGAGCGCGAGGAGGAGGGCGTGCTGCCGCTGCCGTGGCAGGCCGAGGTGATCGAGCCCATGGCCGGCCTGATCGTCGGCGGCTACCCGGGCGGCTGGTTCCACCCGGTCACCGGCTACTCGCTGCCGGTGGCGATGCGCCTGGCCGAGGCGGTGGCCGGCGCGATCGCGGCCGACGTCGATCCCGCGCGCGCGGTCGCCGCCCTGGTGCCCGCGCACCGCCGGCAGCTCGACCACGCCGTCGGGCTCAACTGGATGATGTTCCGCTGGTTCGCGCCCGACGATCGGTCGGGGGTGCTCGAGCACTTCTACCGCCTGCCCGAGGACGCGATCGCGCGGTTCTACGCCCTCACCTTCCGGCGCCGTGATCGGGTCCGCCTGTTCGTCGGCCGGCTACCGCGCGGGCTGTCGTGGCGGGCCGTGTTCGGCGCGGGCTCGACCCGCCCGGAGGTTCGATGAGCGTCGTCGCCCCCGCCACCTCGCCGATGCCCCCGCTGCATGACGCCCTGGTCGACGACCTCGAGCGCCGGCTCGGCCAGGACGTGCCGGCCGCGCTGTGGGGTCGCGCGCTGATCGGTCCGCTCACCGAGTTCACCCGCCGACCGGGCAAGGCGCTGCGCGCGCGGCTGTGCGAGCTGGCCTGGACCCTCGCTGGCGGCCGCGGGCCGGCGCCCGAGGCCATCGCGCTGGTGATCGAGGCGCTGCACGCTGGCTCGCTGATCGTCGACGACATCGAGGACGACGCCCGCGAGCGCCGCGGCGCGCCGGCGCTGCACCTCATGGTCGGCGTGCCGGTCGCGCTCAACGCCGGCACCTGGCTGTACTTCTGGGCCCTCGATCAGCTCGCCAGCCTGCCGGCCACGCCGCCGCCGGTGACGCTGGCGATGTACAAGGTCACGGTCGCGGCCCTCGCCGCCTGCCACCAGGGCCAGGCCCTCGACCTGACCGCGCGCGCCGACGAGCTCGAGCCCGCCCGCATCGGCGCCGTGGTCGCCGCCATCACCAGCGGCAAGACCGCGTGCCTGATGAGCCTGGCGATGCGGCTGGCCGCGCTGGCCGCTGGCGCCGACGTTCACCGGGTCGCGGCGATCGCCGAGCTCGGCGTCGCGCTCGGCACCGGCCTGCAGATGCTCGACGATCTCGGCGGCCTCGGTCGGGCCCGGCGCGACAAGGGCCTCGAGGACCTACGGGCCGCGCGCGCCACCTGGCCGTGGGCCTGGCTGGCCGAGGTCGCCGACGACCTGTCCGGGTCCCGCCTGCAGCACCGGCTGCGGGCCGCGCGCGAGCGCAGCGATCACGCCGAGCTCGACGCGATCGCCGAATCCCTGCGCCACGCCGTCGACGCTCACGGTCGAGCGCAGGCCAGGGCCACGCTCGCGCACGGTCTCGAGCGGGCCCGCGCGGCGCTCGGTGACGGCCCGGTCCTGCGCGCGCTCGCCGACGAGCTTCGCCGCCTGGAGGAGAGCTATGGTTGATCGACCCATTCCGTCCGCCCCGTCCGCCCCTGGCACCCGCGCCGCCGTGATCGGCTCCGGCTTCGGTGGCCTCGCCGCCGCCATCCGGCTGCAGGCCGCCGGCATTGCCACCACCATCTACGAGGCCCGCGATCAGCCCGGCGGCCGGGCCTACGTCTACCGCGACGGCGGCTTCACCTTCGACGCCGGGCCGACGGTCATAACCGCGCCCGAGTGCCTCGAGGAGCTGTTCACGCTGGCCGGCCGGCGGATGCGCGACTACGTCGAGCTGCTGCCGGTCAAGCCGTTCTACCGCCTGCACTGGCTGGCCGACGGCGACCGCTTCGACTACGACGGCGACGGCGACGCGATGCTGCGCCAGATCGCGGCCCGCGATCCCGCCGACGCCCTTGGCTACCAGAAGTTCGTCGCCTACTCGAAGCGGGTGTTCGACAAGGGCTACCGCGACCTGGCATCGAGCCCGTTCCTGCGGTTCTGGGACATGATCAAGGTCGCGCCCCAGCTGGCCGGGCTGCGCGCCGATCGCTCGGTCTACAAGACCGTCGCGCGCTACGTGAAGGACGACCACGTCCGCCAGGCGCTGTCATTCCACTCGCTGCTCGTCGGCGGCAACCCGTTCGAGACGTCGTCGATCTACACGCTCATCCACTACCTCGAGCGGGCCTGGGGCGTGCACTTCGCGCGCGGCGGCACCGGCGCGCTGGTCGCCGCGCTGGTCAAGCTGTTCACCGAGCTCGGCGGGACGCTGCACCTCGAGCGGCCGGTCACCGGCATCCGGGTCGAGGACCTGGCCGGCGGGCGCGCGCGCCACCACGTCACCAGCCGGCACGGCACCGAGGCGTTCGATCTGGTGGTGTCCAACGCCGACGTCCACGCCACCTACGCCCGGCTCTACGCCGACGAGCCGCGGGCCCGGCCGATGACCAGGAAGCTCGAGAAGGCCGACTGGTCGATGTCGCTGTTCGTCCTCTACTTCGGCACCGACCGGAGCTACGCCGACGACATCGCCCATCACACCGTGGTGTTCGGCCCGCGCTACCAGGGCCTGCTCACCGACATCTTCCACGGCGACCACGTGCCCGACGACATGAGCCTGTACCTGCACGCGCCCCACGTCACCGATCCGTCGCTGGCGCCGCCCGGCTGCGGCGCGTTCTACGTGCTGTCGCCGGTGCCGCACCTCGGCCACGCCCCGGTCGACTGGGACGCGCTGGCCCCGGCCTACGCCGACCGGGTGCTGGCGACGCTCGAGCCGCTCTTGCCCGACGTCCGCAAGCACATCGTCACGAAGCGGTGGATCACGCCGGCCACGTTCCGCGACGAGCTCGGCGCGTACCACGGCGCCGCGTTCAGCGTCGCGCCCAAGCTGACCCAGAGCGCGTACTTCCGGCCGCACAACCGCTGCGACCGCATCCCCGGCCTGTACCTCGTCGGCGCTGGCACCCACCCCGGCGCCGGCGTCCCGGGCGTGATCAACAGCGCCAAGGCCACGCTCAGCGTCGTGTTGCAGGACTTCGCGTCGTCGCTGGCCGCCACCGGCGCCGAACGGCGCGGGGCGACGCTGGCACCGGTCGCCCCGCTCGAGGCCGCGACATGAGCGTGGCGCTCGCCGTGCGCGACGACGCCGCGGTCGCCGAGTGTCGGGCCTCGATCGCGCAGCACTCGCGGTCGTTCGCGCTGGCGTCGCGGCTGCTGCCGGTCGCCGCCCGCGATCACGCGGCGGTGGTCTACGCCTGGTGCCGGCACGCCGACGACGCGGTCGATCATGCGCCGGCCGGTACCGCCGCCGCCGCGCTGGCCGGGCTCGAGCGCGAGCTCGACGACATCTACGCCGGCACCGCCCGCCGCCTCGGCGCCCGCGGCCTGAGCGCGGTGGTCGCCGCCCGCGCCATCCCGGCGACCTATCCGCGCGCGCTGCTCGCCGGCATGGCGATGGACGTCGCCGACGCCCGCTACCACTCCATCGAGGAGCTGTTCGCGTACTGCTACCGGGTGGCGGGCGTGGTCGGGCTGATCATGAGCCACGTCCTCGGCGTCCGCGACGATCGCGCGCTGGTGTCGGCGACCCACCTCGGCATCGCCATGCAGCTCACCAACATCAGCCGCGACGTCGCCGAGGACTGGCAGCTCGGCCGGCTGTACCTGCCGGACGAGGTCCTGGCCAGCCACGGCGCCGGCGGCCTGGCCGGGGAGCTCGGGCGGCCCCTGCCCGGCTCGGCCGCGCCGGCGGTGCGCGCCACCGTTCGTGACGTGTTGGCCCTCGCCGATCGCTACTACCGCTCCGCGCGTCATGGCTATCCGGCGCTGCCGTGGCGGGCCGGGTTCGCGATCCGCGCCGCCGGCCGCATCTATCGTGCGATCGGCACCGGCCTCGGCCGACGGCAGCACGATCCGCTGCGCGGGCGGGTCGTGGTCAGCACGCCGCGCAAGCTCGGCCACGTCGGCGTCGCCGCCGCGCTGGCCCTGGCCGAGGCCCCGCGCCGCGCCTGGCTGCGGCTGCGCCTCGGACCGCCCCGCGTCCCGTCCCGCATCCTGGAGCTGGCCGATGTCCCTCGCCTCTGAGCCTGCGCGCTCGTCGTCGTCGCCCTCGATCGCGGCCCCGCCGCGCGCGCGCAGCCCGCTCGCGATCTACGTCGGCCGCATCCGCGAGTTCGACCGCACCGACTGGCAGGTCTACCTGGCGTGGGTCGGCCTGATGGTCGGGCTGGTGGCCTCGACCGGCGGCTTCCTCCTGCTCGGTCACGCCCACGGCGTCCGCTTTCCGGTCGAGAGCTGGCTGGTGCCCGGCGGCGCCGCGATCTTCACGATCGCGATCGCCGTCGACACCATCGGCCATCGCACCATCTACAAGGAGGCGCTGCGCGGCGGCGAGGCCCTGGTCCACCACATCACGATCGTCTGCGGCATCGCGAGCTGCGTGCTGCTGATGCTGGCCTACGGCCACCGGGCCGCGGTCATCCCGGCGATCGTGTTCACCGCGCTGTCGTTCATCTACAGCCTGGTCGACGAGGCCTTCCACTGGCGACGCTACGTGACCAGCAAGGCCGACCCGGTCGAGATGTGGTCGCACGTCGGCATCCTGATCGGCCACGGCATCATGATGCTGGGCTGGTGGTGGTGGTGGTCGCTGGGCTACCCGGGCGTGGCCGAGACCCTCGCGGTGCTGCGCGGATGATGACCGCGGCGATCGCGCTGTGGCTGGCGACGATCGTCGTCGGCGCGATCGGCGTCGGCGTGTGGACCTGGCGCCTGGGTCAGCTCGCGCGGCTGGCTCCACCGCGCGCACCGTCGGAGCGCTGGCCGCGGGTGTCGATCATCGTGCCGGCCCGCGACGAGGCCCACAACCTGCCCCGCCTGCTAGCGTCGCTGGCCGCGCTCGACCCGGCCCCGGCCGAGATCATCGTCGTCGACGATCACTCGACCGACCGCACCGGCGCCCTGGCCCGGGCCGCGGGCGCGACCGTGATCGTGCCACCGCCGCTGCCTCCGGGCTGGCTGGGCAAGGCCTGGGCCTGTCACCATGGCGCCCTGGTCGCGACCGGCGGGCTCTTGCTCTTCACCGATGCCGACACCGAGCACGGCCAGGCCTCGCTCGGCCAGGCGGTGGCCCTGCTCGACGCCGCCGACGCCGCGATGTGCTCGGTCGTGCCCGAGCATCGGGTGGTCGCCGGCTGGGAGGCGCTGCAAGGCCCGTTTCACCTGCTGCTGCTGTGCGCGTGCCGGGCCGGCGCCGACGTCGCACGCGGCGCCCGCCGGTTCAGCATCGGCCAGTACCTGCTGTTCCGGCGTGAGGCCTACGATCAAAGCGGCGGCCACGCCGAGGTCCGCGGCCGGATCGCCGAGGACCTCCACCTGGCCGAGCGCCTGACCGCGCGCGGCGAGCGGTTCGCGCTGTTGCGTGCGCCGGGCGCGCTGCAGGTCCGCATGTACCCCGAGGGGGTCGCCGGGTTCGCCCGCGGGTGGCGCCGGAGCTTCCGGGCCGGGCTCGACGCGGCCGGCGCCGGTGGCGGGCTCGAGGTGGTGGCGATGATCGGCTGGCTGCTCGGCGTGCCGCTGTCGCTGATCGCGGCGCTCGCCGTCGGCCACGGCGCCGCGATCGCCGGCTTCACCGCCGCGTACGTGGCGACCGCGTTCGAGCTCGGACGTCGCCAGCGCCTGGTCGGCCGGCTGCGGTGGTGGAGCGCGCTGGCCTTCCCGCTGCCGGTCGTGGCCTTCGTCGCGATCAGCGCCGGCGCCGGCCTCGATCGCCTGCGGGCCGCGCCGGTGCGGTGGCGCGGTCGTAGCGTGCGGCTGGAGCGGCCATGACCGACCTCGCGCTGGTGCCTCGCGCCCCGCCGGTCGACCTCGCCCTGCCCGCGCCGCCGTCGCGCTGGCGCCTGCTGTACAGCCCGCGGGCGTGGCGGCAGTGGTTCCGCGCCACCAGCGCGCGGATCGAGGCTGACCACCTGGCCTGGAACCTCGCCGCGGTCGCACCGCACGTCGCCGCCGGCGCCCGGGTCCTCGACGTCGGTGCGTGGGACTGCCGGCTCGGTGCAGCCCTGCGCGATCGCCACGATGCGCAGGTGGTGGGCGTCGACGTGGTCGATCGTAACCGCACCGACGTCGAGCTGCGCCTGATGACGGGGACCACGCTGCCGGTCACGGCCGACGAACGCTTCGACGTCGTCCAGTTGCTCTACGTGCTGCACCACGCCGCCGATGATCTCGCGCTCCTGCACGAGGCCCGACGGGTGCTGGCCCCCGGCGGGGTGGTCCTGGTCGGCGAGGACCGGGTCGAGACCGTCGGCGAGCGGGTCCGCACCGTCGGCTTCCATCTCTGGCTCCTGACCTTCACCTTCATGGGCTGGAAGGGCCGCTTCCGGCGGCAGGCGGCGTGGCGCCAGCGCTTCGCCGAGGTCGGCCTGGCGGTGCGCGAGGTCGTCGAGCTCGGCCGCGCGGGCCGGATGTTCCCGGGCAACGTGCTGTTCGTCCTCTCCGCCGCACCCTGAGCCGCCCGGCTCCGTGTCCGGCATCCGGCCATTCCCGGACGCGGCTGTCCGGCATCCGGACGAACCCGGACAGCGCGGCCCTGGCCGGCCGGCGATTCACGAGCAAGATCGCGAACCGATCTCGCTCCGGCGCGCGGCACCGCGGTTGCAGTGGGCCGCGTCATGCAGCTCAGGTTCGATCGCGGGACCATCGTCATCGCCGGTGCGCGCGCCGACGTCGATCCCGGCCGGCTGCCAGGTGTGATCTGGGATCCGCGGGTCCGCACCTGGCGGGCCCCGGCCGACGCCCACGCGGCGCTCGTCGCCCGTCTCACCCGCGACCAGGTGCCGTTCGAGAGCGGCATCGGCGATCACGAGGTCACGACCGCGGGATGGTCGCCGCCGGCGCTGCGCTGGTACCAGCGCGAGGCGCTCGCCGCGTGGGCCGCGGCCGGCCGGCGCGGGGTGATCGCCCTGCCGACGGGCGCCGGCAAGACGCTCCTCGCAGTGGCGGCCATCGCGAACTGTCGGGTGCCGACCTTGTGCCTGGTGCCGACCCGGGTGCTCCTCGACCAGTGGGCCAGGGTGCTCGCCTCCCACGTCGAGGAGATCGGGCGGCTGGGCGACGGCTCGCACACCCTCGGGCCGGTCACGGTCGCCACCTACGCCAGCGCGATCGCCTGGGCGCCGAAGATCGGCGATCGCTTCGGCCTGGTGGTGGTCGACGAAGCCCACCACGTCGGCGCCAGCTGCCCCGGCGACGTGCTGGAGATGCTGGTCGCGGATGCGCGGCTCGGGCTCACCGCCACGCCGCCGCTCGGCGACGCCGCCCTCGCCGTCGAGCGTCACCTCGGGCCGGTGGTGTACGCCCTCGCTGTCGACGATCTGGTCGGCGACGCCCTCGCCGACTTCGACCTCGTCACGATCCCCATCCGGCTGACCGCCAGCGAACGGGCGCGCTACGACGAGGCCCGGCGCCAGTTCGCGCCGGCGTTCACCGCGTTCCAGCGGGCCGCACCGGGCGCCGACTGGGCCGCCTTCGTGGCCGCGGCGATGCGGACCGACGGCGGCCGGCAGGTGCTCGCGGCGTGGCGGACCTCACGGTCCATCCTCGCGTACCCCGACGACAAGCGGCGCGTCCTGCGCGACCTGCTCGGTCGCCACACGGGTCAGCGGACCCTGGTCTTCACGCCCGACAACCGGACCACGTACGAGATCGCGCGCGAGCTCCTCGTCCATCCGATCACCCACGAGATCGGGCGCCGCGAGCGTGCGCGGATCCTCGAGAGGTTCCGCGCTGGTGAACTCGACGTGCTGGTCTCGGCCCAGGTCCTCGACGAAGGGCTCGATGTGCCGGAGGCCGAGATCGCAATCATCGTCGGCGGCTCCGCGAGCGCGCGCCGCCACGTGCAGCGCATCGGCCGCGTGCTTCGGCCCACACCCGGCAAGCAGGCGCGGGTGTACGAGCTGGCGGTCGACGACACGATCGAGGTCGACCATGTCCGCCGCCGGCGGCAGGGGCTTGGCGGCGGCGCCATGCGGTCGTCATGACGCCGTTGCCGGTGTCCCAGCAGGACGAGCACGCGACGCTCGAGCTGCTCGACGAGCACGACGGACCGTGGCTCGCGGCGCTGATCGACGAGGCCGAGGCCGCCGAGGGCCGGCCCTGGCGCGAGCTGCTCGACCGCATCGCCCGCCTGCCCGCCCGGGCCGCGCCGCCGCGCCGCGCCGCCGCGATCGCCGCGCTGCGGAGCCTGCTGTCGGGACGCGCGCGGGGTGGGCCGAGCGCCGCCGCTGTCCGCGAGCGCGTG